>NZ_BAABIG010000021.1:0-136062 GCF_039542605.1 Streptomyces ziwulingensis | reverse complement strand
GCCCGCCGCCGCGCCACCACCGCCGCGCCCCGCCCCGGCCGCCCGGTGGCGCCGGCGCCGCACCCCGGACGCCCCCGCCGCCCCGTACGCCGCCGAGGTCCGCGGCCTCGCGGTGCGGCTCGGGCGGACACCGGCGCTGCGCCGCGTCGACCTCACCGTCTCCCCCGGCGAGACGATCGCCCTGATGGGCCGCAACGGCGCCGGCAAGTCCACGCTGCTCGGCGCGCTGGTCGGCCTGGTCGAACCGGCCGCCGGTTCGGTCCGCGCGGGCGGCGCCGTACCGCACCGCACGGCCCCGCGCGACCTGGTGCGCCGCGTCGGCCTGGTCCCGCAGGAACCACGCGACCTGCTGTACGCCGACACCGTCGCCGCCGAGTGCCTGGCCGCCGACGCGGACGCGGGCGCCGGACCGGGCACCTGCCGGGCGCTGCTGAGCGAGCTGCTGCCCGGTATCCCCGACGCCGGGCACCCGCGCGACCTGTCCGAGGGCCAGCGCCTCACCCTCGCCCTCGCGGTCGTGCTCACCGCCCGCCCGCCGCTGCTCCTGCTGGACGAGCCGACCCGCGGCCTGGACTACGCGGCCAAGTCCCGCCTGGTCGAGGTGTTGCGCGGCCTCGCCGCGCGCGGCCACGCCATCGTGCTCGCCACCCACGACGTGGAACTCGCCGCCGAACTGGCCCACCGGGTGGTGCTGCTCGCCGAGGGCGAGGTGATCGCCGACGGGCCCACCGCGGCGGTGGCGGTCGCCTCCCCGTCCTTCGCCCCGCAGGTCGCCAAGGTCCTCGCCCCGCAGAAGTGGCTCACGGTCTCCCAGGTACGGCAGGCCCTCGCGTGACCGCCGGGGGACGGCCGGCGCCCGGAAAGCCGCGCCGGGTACGGGCGGTGCGGCTCGGGCCGCGGTCGGTCGCCGCGCTGGTACTGGTCGGCGCGGTCGGGCTGGCGAGCTTCGGCTGGCCCTTCCTCTCCCCGCCCGGGGCGCGGGTCAACGCGCACGCCCAGGACGCGCCCTGGCTCTTCGCGGGCGTACTGGTGCTGCTCGTGGCGGTGGTGGCGGCGACCATCGCGGAGTCGGGGCTCGGCCCCAAGGCGGTGGCCATGCTCGGCGTCCTGGCGGCGACGGGGGCCGCGCTGCGCCCCATCGGCGCGGGCACGGCCGGACTGGAACCGATGTTCTTCCTCATGGTCCTCAGCGGCCGGGTGCTCGGGCCGGGGTTCGGTTTCGTCCTCGGGTCGGTGACGATGTTCGCCTCCGCGCTGCTCACCGGCGGAGTCGGGCCGTGGCTGCCGTTCCAGATGCTGTCCATGGGCTGGTTCACGATGGGGGCGGGCCTGCTGCCCTTCCCGGACCGCCTGCGCGGGCGTACGGAACTGCTGCTGCTCGCCGGTTACGGACTCCTGGCCGCCTTCGCCTACGGCACGTTCATGAACGCGGCCGGCTGGCCGTTCCTCGACCCCGACGGCTCGTCCGTCGCACCCGACCCGGCGGCCGGGACCGCCGCCAACCTGGCCCGCTTCGCCGCGTACTGCCTGGCCACCTCGCTGGGCTGGGACACCGGCCGCGCCCTCCTGACCGTCGTCCTGACCCTGACCCTCGGCACACCGGTCCTGAAGGCACTGCGCCGCGCCACCCGCCGGGCGGCCTTCGAGACACCGGTCGTGTTCGAGGCGCCGGAGCTGTGCGAAGCGCCGGAGCTGTGCGAAGCGCCGGAGGGGCCTGGGCGCCTCCCCCGCTGACCGGTCAACGTTTCTGTTCGATTTCACGTCTTCGTCCGTGCCCCGACCGCCGCGCACGCTCGACGACACCGAACGGATGACAGCGAACCGTGGTCCCTGCCGAGTTGTCCGCGTTCCGGGACCGCCGTCGCGTCCCGCTGCTCGCCACCGCGCCGACCCTGCCGCTGTACGCGCTGTGGTGGGGGTGGCTGGCCACCGGCGGTGGTGATCTGGCCGCCCAGGTGGCGTGGGCGCAGTTCGCCGGCCGGCACGGGGACTCGGCGTACGGGCTGTTCTGGTACGGCGGCATGCACACCGCCAACTACAGCCTGATATCGCCGTATCTGATGGCCGCGCTCGGGGTGCGCACGGTCACCGTCGGCTCGGGGCTGGCCGCCTCCTGGCTGGCGGCCGTGCTGGTGATCCGCGCCGGGGTGCGCAGACCCCTCGGTCCGGCGCTGCTCGCCGCCCTCGCGCTCTGGTGCAACGTCGCCTCGGGCCGTACCACCTTCGCCCTCGGCGTCGCCCTCGCGCTCGCCGCCTGTCTGCCGCTCACCGGGGACCGGCGCCCCGCCCTCGCCGCCGGCTGCGCCGCCCTGGCCACGGCGGCCTCCCCGGTGGCGGGGCTGTTCCTGGCCGTCGTAGGCGCCGGGTTCCTCGCCGTACGGGACTGGGGGCGGGCCCTCGCGCTGCTCGTGCCGCCCGCCGCGGTGGTCGCGGTGACCACGCTCCTCTTCCCGTTCACCGGCGAGCAGCTCATGCCGCCGGCCCGGGTCTGGCCGCCGGTGCTGCTCGGTCTCGCCGTCGCCCTGCTCGCACCGCGCGAGTGGCGGGTCGTCCGGCTCAGCGGGGGCGTCTACGCGGCCGGGACCGTGCTGGCGTATCTCGTCCCCTCGCCGGTCGGCACCAACGTCGAGCGGTTCGCGGAGCTGTTCGGGCCGGCCGTGCTGCTGGCGGCGCTGCTCTCGGTGGAACGGTTCCGGCGGGCCGGCCGCCACCTGCTGATCGCCGCCCTGGTCCTCTGCGTCGTCTGGGTCGGCAAGAAGACCGCCGACGACCTGGTGGTGTCGACCTCGGTGCCCGCCTGGGCCGCCGAGACCAGCGGGGTCGTGCGCGCCCTGGAGGGGCTCGGCGCCAACCGTACCCGGGTCGAGGTGGTCCCGGCCCGCAACCACCGCGAGGCCGCCCGCCTCGCCCCGTACGTCAACCTGGCCCGCGGCTGGAACCGGCAGCTCGACATGGAACGCGCCCGCCTCTTCTACGACGGCACCTTCTCCGCCGCCTCCTACCGGGCCTGGCTGGACCGGTGGGCGGTGGGCTTCGTGGTGCTGCCGCTGGGCCGGCCGGACGGCTTCGCCGAGGAGGAGGCACGGCTGGTACGGGAGCGGCGCCCGGCCTGGCTGGAACCGGTCTGGCGGGACCCGCACTGGCGGATCTACCGCGTACGGGACGCCGTGCCGCTGGTCTCCCCGCCCGGCGAGGTGGTCGGCACCACCGGCGCCGACCTGCTGCTGCGGACCGCCCGGCCGGGCACCCTGACCGTACGGGTCGCCTGGTCGCCGTGGCTGCGGGCGGACGGGGGCTGTCTGGCCCGGCACGGCGAGTTCGCCCGGCTGACCGTGACCGCGCCGGGCGCCTACCGGATCAGCTCGGGGTACGGTCCTTCACCACGACCGGAGGACCGCTGCTGACCTGGGCGGCGGCCGGGACGGTCCGCGCCCGCGGGCCCTGGAACAGATAGGCCAGCCCGAAGCCGGCGCCGACCACCGCCGCGCCGCCCACCGCGTCCAGCACCCAGTGGTTGCCGGTCGCCACGATCGCCGAGACCGTGAACAGGGGGTGGAGGAGGCCGAGCGCCTTCATCCACGCCCTGGGCGCGATGATCGCGATCGCCAGCCCGCACCACAGCGACCAGCCGAAGTGCAGCGAGGGCATCGCGGCGTACTGGTTGGTCAGCGCGGTCAGCGTGCCGTAGTCGGGCTGGGTGAAGTCCTGCACGCCGTGCACGGTGTCGATGATCCCGAGGTTCGGCATCAGCCGCGGCGGGGCCAGCGGATAGAGCCAGAAGCCGACCAGGGCCAGCAGGGTGGCGAAGCCGAGCGAGGCGCGGGCCCAGCGGTAGTCGACCGGGCGGCGCCAGTACAGCACGCCGAGGACGGTCAGCGGCACGATGAAGTGGAACGACGTGTAGTAGAAGTCGAAGAAGCCGCGCAGCCAGTCGACCCTCACGACCGCGTGGTTGACCGCGTGCTCGATGTCGAGGCGCAGGAAGCGTTCGAGGTCGAGGATCTGGTGGCCGTGCTCCTCGGCGCGGGCCCGCCCGGCCGAGTTGCTGCCGCCGGTCGCGGCGAGGCGGACCTGGGAGTAGGCGGCGTAGGTCACCCGGATCAGCAGCAGTTCGAGGAGCAGGTTCGGGCGGGTCAGCACCCGGCGCAGGAACGGCAGCAGCGGCACGTACCGGAAGCGGGTGGGGGCCGGGTCGGCGTACCGCGTCGGGACGGGGGTGCCGTAGTACGGCGAGGTGCGGGAGAGGAAGGGGACGGCGACGGCGGCGGCGAGGGCCGCGACGAGGACGGCGTTGTCCCGCACCGGCGCCAGGACGCCCATGTTCGGCAGCAGCATCTTCGCGGGCAGCGTCATCACCAGGACGACGGCGACCGGCCACACATACCGGTCGGAGGCGCGGCTGCCGACCCGGCCGACGACCGCGAGCAGCACCCACAGGAGCTGGTGCTGCCAGGTGGTGGGCGAGATGGCGATGGCCGCGCAGCCGGTGATCGCGACCGCGAGCAGCAGTTGGCCGTCGCGGGCGTAGCGCACCGCGCGGCGCAGGCCGAGGACGGCGACGACCGCGCCGAGGACGACGAAGAGCGCGATCTCCAGCGGGCCGGTCAGGCCGAGCCGCAGCAGGGCACCGTGCAGGGACTGGTTGGCCAGGTCGTCGGCGGCGCCGCCCAGGCCGACGCCGGCCATGTGGTGCACCCAGTACGTGTACGAGTCCCGTGCCATCGCCGCCCAGGCCAGCGCGGTGCACGCGGCGAAGGTGCCGGCGGTGGTCAGGGCGGCCCGGCGCCGGTCGGTGAACCACAGCAGCGGCACGAACAGCAGCACGGTCGGCTGCAGGGCGGCGGCGACGCCGATGAGCAGCCCGCCGGAGCGCTGGCCGCGGGCGGCGAAGCAGCCCAGCAGGACCAGCAGGACCGGGATGATGCTGGTCTGGCCGAGCCAGAGCGTGTTGCGCACCGGCAGCGACAGCATCAGCAGGCTGACCGCGACCGGCGCGGCGAGCAGGGCCGTGCGGCGGCCGACCGGCTGCGGCAGGGCGCGGGCGGCGAGCAGGCCGAGCGCGACGACCAGCAGCAGCGTGCCGAAGGTCCAGCCCCAGCCGAGGGCCTGTTCGGCCGCCCGGGTGAACGGTTTGAGGACCAGCCCGGCGAACGGGGTCCCGGTGAACCGCGTGGAATCGTAGAGGGAGCCCTCCACGTGCAGGACGCCGCTGGGCCCCACCCAGGTCTCCAGGTCCGTCAGCCGCTCCCCCCGCGGGCTGCCGAGGACCACCGCGAGCTGGCGCGCGACGAGGACGGCGGCGACCAGCCACAGTCCCAGCCGTGCCAGGCGCAGGCGCGCCCTGGCCGTGCCCCCGTCCGCCCCGCCGAAGCCCTCCGCCGTTCGCCCACCGTGCTCCGCATTCGCCACGCCTCGTCGGCCTCCCGCCCCGTTCGTCCCACGCGTCCGATGCGCACAGGTTCTTCGCGAACCCTACGAGGCTCGCACCACCCCCGGAGAAAGACGCAGGCAACCCCGCCTTCACCTGACGGCCTCTCTCGTTTTGTCCGGATGACGATAGCGGGGTCGGCGTTCGGGCGCCGTACGGATGAGCGAGGCCGGGGCGGGGGGCTCAGATCTCGTGGTAGAAGCCGACGTGCACGCCGCGGGGCTCGTTGCGGTCCCGCACGATCACCTCACCGCTGCCGCCTCTCGGCAACGGCACCGTGCCGCCGTACGCGACGGGCCTGGTGTGTCCGCCCGCGGTCACGGTGACCTCGGAGGACGGGTCGGGCTGTGAGCCTCGCAGCCAGGTGAGGCGCCAGGTCCCGTCGGGGTCGTACCGGAACTCCAGGTGGGTCCGGGAGACGAACAGCCAGTCGTCCGGTGTCGCCAGCCGGCAGATCGACCTGTCCCGGCCGACGCGCAGCACGGCACCCGGCTCGCTGGGCGCGTCGGTCATCTGCATGCCGGCCGTGGCGCCCGCGTCCGCCGAGGTGACGGCGACCATGGTGAGTTCGAGCACGTGCGCTCCTTCGGGGACGTTCCGCTGCGGATCCGCCGCCGCATGATAGAGCGGCCGGTGCCGCGCTGTCCGGCGCATGACGGTCCGGACATGCCGCCGCCCGGCTCCCCGCCGAAGCTTGCGGCCCTACGACGTCGAAGAGGTCGTACGGCGGTGGCGGGGGAGCCGGGCGGAACGGAACCGCGGCGTCCTACAGGCGCAGGAGGCGGTCCGACAGCTCGCGGTAGTCCCGCAGAGCGAGGCGGAGCTGCTCGGTGTCGGCGGCGGAGTGCTTCTCCCCCGCGTCCGTGGACTGCCAGGACGTGCGCAGCGTGTGGCGGCGCTTGGTCACCGCGTCCGTGAAGCGGGAGGCCAGTTCCTCCAGGACGCGGTCGGCCTCCTCCACCGAGGCCCGCGGGCCGTCCACGAAGCCGGCGACGGCGTGGTGCAGCCGCTCCCCGAACTTGTCCGACTCCTCGTGGGCGAGGAGCGAGGTGCCGGAGGAGGAAGAGGTGGCGGAAGAGGCGGAGGAGGCGGAGGGAGCGGCAGCGGTGGTGGGGGTGGAGCCGAGACCGGGGGTCGGGGTGGGGGTCGCGGTCGCGGCGTGCTCGGCGTGCTCGGCGGTACCGGTACCGGTACCGGTACCGGTACCGATGCCGGTGCCGGTGCCGTCCGGGTGGCTCGTGTCGCTCGTGTGGCTCGTGTCCGCGATGCCGTCCGTGCGGCCGGTGCTGCCGGTGCCTTCGGTCCGCAGGTGGGGGGTGGTCTCGGCGCGGGTGCCGGCGGCGTGGTCGGCGCGGGCGCCGAGCGGTGCGTCGGGGTCGAGCGCCGCGTCGGAGTCCAGCGGAGTCACGCCGGGGGTCGGGGTGTGGTGGCCGCGCTCGGCGGGCGTGCCGCCGGTCGGTCGGGTCACGTCAGTCATGTGTCTCAACTCTCCTTTGCTTGACGCCGGTTGAGCGCCCAGGACTGGTCGTTGCCGCGGGCCGGGGTCCGGCTGTCGCCGTCCTTGTCGGCGGAGCGGTGGCCGTCACGGCCGTGGCCGACCAGGTCCTCGAACAGGGCGCGGGCCTCGACCATGGCCTCGCGCAGCCGCTCGGTGCCGGCCGCGCCGTCCGTGTCCGGATGGGCCTGCGCGCCGTCGTGCACGCGCCGGTAGCCGTCGACGTGGTGGGCGTGGTGCACGGACAGCGCGGAGACCTGCTCCTCGTACTGCCCGCCCTCGGGGAAGCCCCGGGCACCGGCCACCTCGGAGAGCAGCCGGTCGGCCTCGGCGACCGCCTCACGCGGGGAGTCGACGAACCGCTCCTGCGCGGCCGCCCAGCGCGCCTCGAACCGGTCGCGCTCGGCCGGCTCCAGCGTCCGGGTCCGCAGCGAACCGTGTCGCTCCACGCGCTCGGTGAGTTCGCGCTCGGCCGCCTTGGTGTCGCCGTCGTGCCGGGCGACGGTCCGCTCGTACTCGGGCCCGAAGCGCCGCTTCAGGCTGCCGCCGTGCTGCGGTCCCCGGCGGCGCATGGTCAGTACGGCCGCGACGGCGATCACGGCCGCCACGATCACGATCAAAGCGATGATCACGCCTGTGGACATCGATGCCTTCCAGGTTCTCGGCCCCACCGGCTCTCCGTGCGGGCCGGTTCGCGGTCCGTATACCCGCTGTGCCTCCGTCAAACGGCGCGGTCCGGCCGGCGGAGGTGTCATTCCGCCCCCCGGAGCCCCATCCCTCGCACCCTTCCCGGCGCTCGACCACTTGCCCGCCGCGCACGCCCCCACCGACACTGACCGGAGCCGTACGCCGAGCACGGGTTCGCCCAGGTGCTCAGCGCGTGCCGGTGAGGGCCCGTCCGGTGCGTCCGGTGCGGTCGTCGTGGTCGTCGTGCGGGCGTTCGCGTTCCGCGCCGCAGAGTTCGCCGCTCAGCTCGCGCACCAGGCGCACGAGGTCGGTCGGGCGGTCCGGGCCCCACCAGTCGCCGAGGAGCGCGGACAGGGAGTCCTCGCGGGCCCGCGCCAGCCGTTCGGCGACCTCGGCGCCCTCGGCGGTCAGGATCAGGTCGAGGCCCTGGCGGACGGCGAGGCGGCGCACCTCGGCCTGGCGGGCGGCCTCCAGCACCACGGTCAGCGGCAGCGAGGTGCGCTCGGCGAGCAGGCCGGGTTCCGCGCTGCCGTACCGCCTGATCCGCAGCAGCAGCCAGCTCGTCGCGGGCAGCAGGTCGTACCCGGCCCGCGCGGTGATCCGGCGGTAGATCGCGCGGCGGCCCTCCCGGGTGCCGAGCACCGACAGCGCGCGGCACACCTCGTCGTGGGAGGAGCGTTGCACCGGGTTGCTCGCCAGGGTCTGGGTCGCGTCGGGCGCGGTGACCGAGCCGCGCAGCCGGTCCTCCTTCAGGAACCAGGCCAGGACGAAGCCGACGAGGGCGACGGGAACGGCGTAGAGGAAGACGTCGGTGATGGAGGAGGCGTAGGCGTGCACGGCCTCCGGGCGCAGGGCGGGCGGCAGGGCGCCGATGCCGCGCGGGTCGGACTCCAGGGTGTCGGCGGAGACGCCGGGTGGCAGCGCGGCGCCGCGGAAGGCGTCCGCGAGCTGGTCGGCGAGGCGGCTCGCGAAGATCGTGCCGAAGACGGCCACGCCGAAGGACGCGCCGATGGAGCGGAAGAAGGTCGCTCCGGAGGTGGCGACGCCCAGATCCTCGTACGGGACGGCGTTCTGCACGATGAGGACGAGGACCTGCATCACCAGGCCGAGGCCCAGGCCGAAGACGAAGAAGTAGGCGCTCATCTCGGCGGTGGCGCTGTTCTCGTCGAGTCGGTGGAGGAGGAGCAGGCCGAGGGTGGTGACGGCGGTTCCGGCCACCGGGAACACCTTCCAGCGGCCGGTGCGGCTGACGATCTGCCCGGAGACCGTCGACGACAGGAGCAGGCCGATCACCATCGGCAGCATGTGCACGCCCGACATGGTGGGGCTGACGCCCTGCACGACCTGGAGGAAGGTCGGCAGGTAGGTCATCGCCCCGAACATGGCGAAGCCGACGACGAAGCTGATGACGGCGGAGAGCACGAAGGTGCGCACCCGGAACAGCTTCAGCGGCAGCACGGGTTCGGCGGCCCGGCGCTCCACGGCCACGAAGGCGACGGCCAGCAGCACGCCCAGTACCGCGAGCCCGATGATCTGCGGCGAGCCCCAGCCCCAGGTGGTGCCGCCGAGCGAGGCGACCAGCACCAGGCAGGTGGCGACGGCGGCGATCAGGAAGGTGCCGAGGTAGTCGATGACGTGCCGTTCGGAGCGGCGCGGGATGTGCAGGACGGCCGCGATCACGCCGAGCGCGACGAGGCCGACCGGCAGGTTGATGTAGAAGACCCAGCGCCAGCTCAGGTGCTCGGTGAAGACGCCGCCGAGCAGCGGGCCGAGCACACTGGTCGCGCCGAACACCGCGCCGAACAGTCCCTGGTAGCGGCCCCTCTCGCGCGGGGAGACCAGGTCGCCGACGATCGCCATCGACAGCACCATCAGCCCGCCGCCGCCCAGCCCCTGCACCGCCCGGAAGACGATCAGCTCGGTCATGCCCTGCGCCAGACCGCACAGCGCGGAACCGGCCAGGAAGATCACGATCGCGGTCTGGAACAGCCTCTTGCGCCCGTACTGGTCGCCGAGCTTGCCCCACAGCGGGGTCGCGGCGGTGGAGGCCAGCAGATACGCGGTCACCACCCACGACAGGTGCTGCATGCCGCCGAGGTCGCTGACGATGGTGGGCAGCGCGGTCGAGACGATGGTCTGGTCGAGAGCGGCGAGCAGCATCCCGAGGAGCAGGGCGCCGATGGGGACCAGGACGTTGCCCGGTACGTGTTCCCGCGCGGGGGTCCGCGCGCTCAGCGACGCGCCCGTCGTCCTGCTCGCATCCCCGGCCATGAGGCCTCCCGAGGCTCGGTGGCACCTTCCCTCCTGCCGGTGTGACCAGTTATGGCCTGTTCAGTCGTACGGGGAGCCGGTAATCCGGGGGCACGTGCGCGGGGGTGTGGAGAAGATCTGCATAATCTCTGGAGTTCGCGGGGGGACGCGAGGAGACGCGAGGGGAGGGGACGGAGCAGCGTGGAACAACCGAAAGGTTCCGAAAAGCCCGCAGGGCGGCAAGGACAGCAAGGGCAGCCGGGTCCGCAGAGGCGGGGGGAGTCTCTGGGGCCGGTGGGGGCGGGGGGACCGCCGGGGCAGGCGGATCATCCGTGCCCGCAGTGCGGTGCCCGGCGGAAACCGGACAACACCCCTGCCTGCGGTTGCGGCGCCCGCGCGGCCGACGCCGTACGCGAGACGCGCACGGCCGAGGTGGCGGCGGCGGAGGACTTCGATCCGCTGCGGATACGGCCGTACGTCGACCTGGAGGGGGACGGTACGGAGGGGGACGGTACGGGCAGCGACGGTACGGCCCGTGGCGGTGGTGAAGGCGCGGGTGCGGGTACCGCGGGCGCGGGTACTGAGGGCGCGGGTGAGCGTACTGCGGGCGCGGGTGCGGGCGCCGCTTCCGCGGCCGCGGGTGACGACTCCCCGACCTCCGTGCTGCCGACGCCCTTCGCTCCCCCGGTGACCGCTCCCAGCGCCACCGACCTGAGTCTGTTCGAGGGCGCGGCGGGTCTCGCGCAGGGGCGCGGGGCCGGCCAGTACCCGGCCGACGGCGAGCCGGCCCGCCGACCTGGCCGTAGCCGGTCGGTGCTGGTGAGCGCCGCGGGCGCGGCGGTCCTCGTGCTGGGCGTGGCCGGGTTCGCCGGCGGCCTGTTCTCCTACGAGTCGCCCTCGCGGGACAGTGCCGCACAGGAGGTACGGGCGGGCGTTCCGGCCCCGTCGACCGGCACCGCGTCCGCGGCGGCGGCCACCGGTGCCGCCTCGGCGCCGGCCTCGCCCTCGCCGTCGGAGCCCTCCGGTTCCGCGTCGGCGAGCGGGAGCGCGTCGCCCTCGGCCTCCCCTTCGGCGTCGAGTGCCTCGCCCTCGGCGCCCGGTGCCGATCCGACCCTCTCGGCGACCTCGACCACGTCCGGCACCCCGGCGACGGCGCCGGAGGAGGACGGCCCGGACGAGGAGGACGACGACTGGGACGGGGACGGTGACGGTGACGGGGTGGAGGGCTCGGTGCTGCGTCGCGGCGACCGGGGACCCGAGGTCACCGAACTGCAGCGGCGGCTGGGGCAGCTCCACCTCTACCTGGGGGACGACGACGGCGACTTCGACAGCAGGGTCGAGGACGCCGTCCGCACCTTCCAGTGGGCCCGCGGCATCCGGGACGAGGAACTGGGGACGTACGGGCTGCGGACCCGGGAGCAGTTGGAACGCGAGACCCGGGAGCCGTAGCCGCAGCCATGTCCGTAACCGGTCGTGGTCGTCGGGCGGGCGGGGTCGCGCGTCAGCCGATGCGCAGGAGGACCGTTCCGTCCGGCGCGGCGTCCACCCGTACGCGTGTCAGGTCCGCCACGACCACGTCGGGGCCGTGGGCGGCCGCCCGGGGTCCGATGCCCACCACTCGCATCCCGGCGGCGCGCGCGGCGGCGATACCGGCACCGGAGTCCTCGAAGGCGACGCAGTCGGCCGGGGCGACGCCCAGTTCGGCGGCGCCCTTGAGGAAGCCCTCGGGGTCGGGCTTGCTGGCGCCGACGGACTCCGCGGTGACCCGGACGTCGGGCAGGGCGAGCCCGGCCGCGCCCATGCGGGCGGTGGAGAGGGCCACGTCGGCGGAGGTCACCAGGGCGTGCGGGAGGCCGCGCAGGGCGGCGAGGAACTCCGGCGCCCCCGGGATCGGGACGACGCCCTCGGTGTCGGCGGTCTCCTCGGCGAGCAGGCGCACGTTGTCGGCGTAGTTCTGCTCCATGGGGCGCTCGGGCAGCAGGATCGCCATCGAGGCGTAGCCCTGGCGGCCGTGGACGACCCGCATGACCTCGTCGCCGTCGAGGCCGTTGCGGCCGGCCCAGCGCCGCCAGACGCGCTCGACGGAGGCGTCGGAGTTGACGAGGGTGCCGTCCATGTCCAGCAGCAGGGCACGGGCGGAGAGCTGGGTCGGGGTGGCCGTCATCGGCGAACTCCAAGAACACGGAGGCGGGGGGCGGTGCGCGTCCCGCAGGGGCGGGGACCGCGTCCCCGCGGTGGGCGGGAGACCGTGTCCGCACGGTGGGCGGGGGCGCGTCCCCGCGAGGGGCGGGGTCTCGTCCCCCGGACCGGCGGGTCCCGGACTCCCCGGACACAGAGCGGCCCCGCCCGCCGGTCAGGGAAAACGAGCGGGAGCCACTTTGTTCCCCCACGGTACAAAACGCGTGGGGGATCGCGCCAGCGGCCCGCGGAATCGTTCATCCCGCGTTCAGCGGACCAGCCGGACACGAGGACACGGACACGGCAGCACGACGGCGCAGGCACGGCAGCACGACGGCACGGGCACGGCAGCACGACGGCGCGGGCACGGCAGCGCGGCGGCACGCCGGACGGACCAGGCGCCAAGAACGGACCGGACTCACCGAACCGCCGGCCTCAGCCCGTCACCGCCTCCCACAGGCTCCACACCCCGAGGGCCAGCATCAGTACCGCCGCGATCTGCGTGATCAGCCGCAGCGGCACCCGCTTCATCAGCGCCCTGCCGCCGACGATGCCGAGCCCGGCCACCGCCCACAGGGCGAGCACCGCGCCCAGGCCGACGGAGAGCGGGTCGTCGTAGCGGGCGGCGAGGTTGGCGGTCATGATCTGCGTGAGGTCACCGAACTCGGCGACCAGGATGAGCATGAATCCGGCGCCGGAGACCTTCCAGAAGGACTGGTTCTCGGGCTTGCGGACCTCTTCCTCCTCCTCGTCCTTCTTCATCAGCAGCACGGCGGCGCCGCCCAGGAAGAGCACTCCGGTGATCGCGTGCACGAGCTGCTGCGGCAGCAGGGTCAGCACGCTGCCGGCCGCGACGGCGAGCACGACGTGCAGCGTGAACGCGGCGGCGACGCCGGCGAAGACGTAGGAGGCGCGGTAGCGGGTGCCGAGGACGAGACCCGCGAGGGCGGTCTTGTCCGGGAGTTCGGCGAGGAAGACGACGCCGAAGACCACAGCCGTCACGGTGAAGCTGATCAAGGTTCCTCAATCGGTCGGGGCCGCCCCCACCGAGAGTGCTCCGAACCCTTCGACGCACGACACCCCGGCAGCGGCAGCGCACGGTCCGCCCGCGCCTGACGGGCACGGGCGTGCACTGCTTGCCGAAGGTCTCGCCGGCCGGTCCCGCGTGCGGGTCCTGCCTCCGGGCGCCGGCTCAGACGAGCTGAGCAGTATGTCGACGGTCCGGCGAAGAGCTACTCCCCTTCTGCGCCGTCCATGGTACGCGACGCCGAGACCGCCGTACGCGACGCCGAGACCGCCGTACGCGATGCCGAATCCGCCGTACGCGACGCCGAGACCGCCGTACGCGATGCCGAATCCGCCGTACGCGGCGCCCGCCGCGCCACGGTGGCGGAAAATACGCACCCCGCATCCCGGTCCCGCACCTTGTCGTGTCATGAACACGTCATTAACGTCTCACCGAGCGCTCATCTCCCCGCAACACGGCGCCGCGAGCATTCCTTCGCTCGCGCCCGACACCCCCCACCGTCAAGGGAGTTCGCATGCCGAAGTTCTACGCGCGTCGACGGCTGAGCATACTCGCCGGCCTCATGACCATGACAGCCTCCGCCGCGCTCTTCAGCTCCCCGAGTGCCTCCGCCGCCCTGCCCACCCCGGTCAGCGCCGCCACCGCCCGCACCTACCTCGCCTCCCTCACCGTGGCCACCGAGAACCGCACCGGCTACGACCGCGACCTCTTCCCGCACTGGATCACGCAGTCGGGCACCTGCAACACCCGCGAGACCGTCCTCAAGCGGGACGGCTCCGGCGTCGTCACCGACTCCGCCTGCGCCGCCACCAGCGGAAGCTGGTACTCCGTGTACGACGGCGCCACCTGGAGCGCCGCCTCCGACGTGGACATCGACCACCTGGTCCCGCTCGCCGAGGCGTGGGACTCCGGCGCGAGCGGCTGGACCACCTCGCGCCGCCAGTCGTTCGCCAACGACCTGACCCGCCCGCAGCTCATCGCCGTCACCGACAACGTCAACCAGGCCAAGGGCGACCAGGACCCCGCCACCTGGATGCCATCCCGGACCGCCTACCACTGCACCTACGTCCGCGCCTGGGTGCAGGTGAAGTACTACTACGGCCTCAGCGTCGACTCCGCCGAGAAGTCGGCGCTGCAGAGCAGCCTCGCGGGCTGCTGACCAGGCTTGACGACCGGGCCGCCGGGCCGATGCCCCGGCGGCCGCCCCCGCAAGCTCGCCCCTTCCCCCGTCGTTCCGTACCGTACGGGGCGACGGAGGAGGGGATCTGAGATGGGCGAACTGCGCCTGGGACCGCTGCTGAGGTACGCCGACGGTTCGTCCGCGACCGTATGGGTCGAGGCGGACGGTCCGAGCACCGCCGAGGTGCGCTGCGCGGACGGCGCCGGCGGCACGACCCGCACCTTCCAGGTGTCGGGACACCACTACGCCCTGATCGCGGTGGAAGGGCTGACACCGGGCACGGCGACGCCGTACGAGGTCTTCCTCGACGGCACGCGCGTGTGGCCGTTGCCCGACTCGCCCTTCCCGCCGTCGGCGATCCGCACGCCCGTGACCGAGGACGCCACCGTGCGCGTCGCCTTCGGCTCCTGCCGCTGGGCCGCTCCGGCCGCCGGCGAGAAGGACCCCGTGGGCCCGGACGCCCTGGACACCCTGTCCGCCCGGGTCGCGGCCGACCCGGAGGGCGAGCGGCCCGACGTCCTGCTGCTCCTGGGCGACCAGGTGTACGCCGACGAGGTCTCCGACCGCACCCGCCGCTGGCTCGCCGCCCGCCGCGACCTGGACCGGGCGCCCGGCGCCGAGGTCGCGGACTACGAGGAGTACACCCACCTCTATTACGAGTCCTGGCTCGACCCGGAGGTGCGCTGGCTGCTCTCCACCGTGCCGAGCTGCATGATCTTCGACGACCACGACGTCATCGACGACTGGAACACCTCCGCCGCCTGGCTCGCCGACATGCGGGCCACACCCTGGTGGCGCGAGCGGCTGCTGAGCGGCCTGATGTCGTACTGGGTCCACCAGCACCTGGGGAACCTGTCCCCCGCGTCGCTGGCCGCCGACCCGCTGTACGCCGCCGTCCGGGAGGCGGACGACGGCACGGACGCGCTGCGCTCCTTCGTCGCGCGGGCCGACGCCGAACCGGAGTCCGTCCGCTGGAGCTACCGGCGCGACTTCGGCCGCGTACGGCTGCTGATGGTGGACAGCCGGGCCGCCCGGATCCTCGACGAGGACCGGCGCTCGATGCTCGGCGCGGGCGAGGAGGAGTGGCTGCGCGACCAGGCCCTGGACGACCGCGGCTCCTACGACCACCTGCTCCTCGGCACCTCGCTGCCCTGGCTGCTGCCGCACCTGGTGCACGACGCCGAGGGGTGGAACGCCGCGCTGTGCCGGGGCGAGCGGGGGGCGCGGTGGGCGCGGTGGGGCGAGAAGATCCGGCGCGCCGCCGACCTGGAGCACTGGGCCGCCTTCCCGGCCTCCTTCGACTCCCTGGCGGGCCTGATCGCCGAGACCGGGACGGGTCCCGAGGCGCCCGCCACGGTGTGCGTGCTCTCGGGGGACGTCCACCACGCCTACATCGCCGAGCCGTCCTGGCCGCGGGGCGGGCCCGACGCCCGGGTGGTGCAACTGACCTGCTCGCCGGTCCACAACTCGGTTCCGCTCTCGATCCGGCTCGGCTTCCGCTTCGGCTGGAGCGCGCTCGCCCGCGCGCTGGGCCGGGGCTTCGCCCGGCACGGCCGCCTGCCGCGCCCGGCGGTGCGCTGGCGGCGGCACGGCGGGCCCTGGTTCGGCAACCAGCTCATGACGCTGACGCTGCGCGGACGCGCGGCCCATCTGCGGCTGGAGCGGGCCCGGGTGGAGGACGACGGGGCTGCGGCCCTGCGCACGGTGACGCGGGAGCGGCTGTCCTGACCCGGAGCTGTCGAGTCGCTGTCGATCTCCGCCGGATCGAATGTTGAACTTGTAAGCACTGGTTAGGTCTGCCTAACGTGGAGGCTCCACTTCCGTCCCCCCGAAGTGACCGGCTCCTCACAGCCGGTCCCACCGAAGGAGTGCCCCCCACATGACCGGACGCCTCGACAGCGCCCAGCCGTACGCCGTCGCCCTGTTCCGCACAGTCGTCGGCCTGCTCTTCGCCTGCCACGGCGCCGCCTCCCTGTTCGGGGTGCTCGGCGGCGCCGCCGGCACCGGCGGCGGCACCGTCGACGCGGGCGCCTGGCCCAACTGGTACGCCGCCGTGATCCAGCTCGTCGGCGGCGTCCTGGTGATGCTCGGCCTCGGCACCCGGGTCGCCGCGCTCGTCTCCTCGGGCTCGATGGCCTACGCGTACTTCAAGATGCACCAGCCCGGCGCCCTGTGGCCGATGGAGAACGGCGGCGAGGCGTCGGCCATGTTCTGCTGGGCCTTCCTGCTGCTGGTCTTCACCGGTTCCGGCGCCTTCGGCCTGGACCGGCTGCTGGCCGGGCGCGGCCCGGAGCGGCGGCGGGAGCAGGACGGTTCGGCAGCGGACCGTACCCCGGTCTCGGTCTGATCCGTTCCGACACGACGTATCCGGGAGGTGCCCGCCGCGTCCGCGCGGCGGGCACCTCCTCGCTCCTCGTCCGGTCCGCCCCGCCCGCTCAGCCGTTCGCGGTCGGGCGGAAGGGCACCGTGAGGCAGCCGACGCGGGCCCCGGAGTTGCCCGGCCGGTCGTGGACGACCACGGAGGACGCCTCACCCGGCCTGAATCCCCAGTCGTGGCGGGCCTCGGCCGCGCCCGTGCCGTCCGGGCCGGCGGTGAAGTCGAGCCAGACCTCGTTGCCCGGATGCGCGGCGGCCGGGTCGGCGGAGGGCTCGTGCTGGTAGTGCCCGCCCGCGGCGGCGGGATCGGCCCCGCAGGGCTCGCGGTGCACATGGACGCCGTACTCGTGGCCCGCCCGCATGCCGCGCACCCGCAGCGACACGGCGTTCGCCCCGTCGCGCGCGGTGTGCTGCCGCACCTCGATCCACGCGCCCGCCGGGACCAGTCCGGGGTCGTACGTCAGCGCCGCCGGCGAGGTCTCCCCGCCGGGCGGCGCGAACCGCGCCTCCGTGCGCAGCACCGGCTCATGGGCGCCGCCGGCCGGGGCGCCGCCCGCGAGCACCGCCGCGGCCAGGGCGGCCGCCACGCCTGTCGCGCCCGCCGCACCACCCGCGCCTATTCCTGCCACCATGTTCTGTTCCGTTCGTCCGTTCCGGTGTGATGGGCCGCGGAGCGGTGAAGTCCCGCCCCGGGTGCGGTGATCGCTCCCCGCGCCCAGCCCACCGTCGTTGCTACGGGAGGCCGGCTCCCGCCGCCCCCCGGACACGGCAGCCGGGTGAACCGTCCGTGACCGGCGGACGAGGCCCCTGTGAACCCTCCGTCACACCTCAGGCGTACGCTGTATGGCTGTCATCGGTCTCCCCTGTCGTCCGCACGTCGCGGCATGGTCGGCCCGCGGGGGGAAGGCATGGGAGTCACGGTGTTCGAGAGTGTGGGGTCGCTGGTCAGCAGCCCTTGGATCTACGCGCTGGTGGCTTCCTCGGTCCTGCTGGACGTGTTCCTTCCGGTGCTGCCGAGCGGGGTGCTGGTGATCGCGGCGGCGACGGCCGCGGCGGCCGGCTCGGGCGCCGCCACCGGGCAGGTCCCGCACGACGTCCCCGACATCCTGCTCCTGACGCTCTGCGCCACCACCGCCTCCGTCCTCGGTGACCTGGTGGCCTACCAGCTCGCCTGGCGCGGCGGGGCGAGGCTGGACCGCGCGATCGCCCGCTCCCGCCGGCTGACCCGGGCGCAGGAACGTCTCGGCGCGGCGCTCGCCCGCGGCGGCGGCCTGCTCGTGGTGCTGGCCCGCTTCGCCCCGGCCGGCCGTTCGATCGTCTCCCTGGGCGCCGGGGCCGCGCACCGGCGCGCGCGGGAGTTCGTGCCGTGGTCCGCCCTGGCCGGGCTGGCCTGGGCCGCCTACAGCGTCGCCCTCGGCTACTTCGGCGGCCAGTGGCTGGGCACGACCTGGCTGGCGACGGGGGTGTCCTTCGCCGCGCTGTTCGGCGCGGGGGCGGGCGCGGCCTACCTGATGCGGCGGCGGCCCGCGGTCGCGGAGACCTCGTCTCCCTCCTGACCCGCGGGAGGGCTCACCCCGCCCGCCGGGCGGGCGTGCCCCGGACCTCCAGGTCGGCCAGGAGTTCGGCGGTGGCGGCGGCCACCGCGTCCACGGCCCGGTCGAACACCTCCTTGTTGTGCGCGGCCGGTGCCCGGAATCCGGAGACCTTGCGCACGTACTGGAGGGCGGCGGCCCGGACCTCCTCGTCGGTGGCCTCCTCGGGCAGCACGGGCGGTCGTAGCGTCTTGATACTGCGGCACATGCCCCCAGTGTCGCGCAGGAACGCGCGCCTCAAAATCGAACAGGAGTATCATTGAGGCGTGGCTACGACCTACGACTTTCCCAGTGACCTCCTCGCCGGTCAGGAGGAACTGCACCAGGTCCGGGCCGAGCTGTCGGCCCTGCTGAAGAGACTGCCGTGGTCCGTGGCGCCCCTGCCCGGCTTCCACGAGGACAACGGCTGGCGCAAGGTCGAGCGCGCCGCCTCGCCCGGCTGGTCGGCGGACGAACAGGCCGAGGTGGAGAAGTTGCGGCAGCGCGAGCGCGAACTCGCCGTCTTCGTCACCACCCACCGCTACTGGACGCACGTCACCGGTTCCGAGCGGGTGGAGGCGCGCACCCGCCTCAAGCACACCCACGACACCCCGCCCGAGGACACCGGCCGGGAGGACTGAACACACCGACCGGACACACCGGGAACGACGGGAGGCCCCCCGGAAGATCTCTTCCGGGGGGCCTCCCGTGCCGGCCCTGGGGCCGGTCCTGGTGGGCGCGGACGGTTTCGAACCGCCGACATCCTGCTTGTAAGGCAGGCGCTCTACCCCTGAGCTACGCACCCAGGACGAGTCGACAGCCTACATCGCCGGGGGCACCGCCCCGCAAACCCGTGTCCGCCACCGGCCCGGATCGAGGTCACCCGGTGGTTCACGGGCACGGTGGTCGTGACCGCCCGCACGAAGGACGGCTCCGTACGGCGAACCGACCGGCCCGTGTGTTCGTCCCTCTCGGGTGGGAGAATGAACCCGGGCAGGGCGGACGACACGGGAGAGGGATGTGACGGCGACACCATCGCAGCCGAGGAAGCCGCCGATGGTGCCGCGCGCGCCGCACCCGCCGCCCGCCCGCCGGACGCCCGGTGCGCTCCGGGACGCGCTCACGCTGCTGGGCTGGCCGCTGGTGGCCGTACTGGCGCTGCCCGCCGCGTTCGCCGGCGGCGGCACCCGGCGCTGGTTCGGCGGCCGGGGCGAGGGCCAGCGGGCCCAGGCGCAGGCCGCGAAGGACGACGCGGCCGCCGCGTTCTACGAACTGGACACCGCCCAGCGGGATCTGCGCATCTCGATCGAGACGATCACGGCGGTGGACGACTCCCCCGCCGCGCGGCGCGCGGTCGCCGACTTCGAGGCGCTCGGCCGGCGCATCGACGAGGTCAGCCGGCAGTACATCGAGGCCGTCGACGCCCACGACCTGGACCGTGACGACCTGGAGACGTCGGCCGCCACCCGGGCCCGCACGGAGCTGTCCGCCGCCAAGGACGAACTGGGCCGGGTCAAAGGGGAACTGGACCGGTACACCGAGGGCCTCGGTCCCCTGCTCGGCAAGGCCGAGACCCAGTTGGCCCGGCTCGCCCCCGCCGTGGAACGGGCCCGGCAGTCGCTGCTCGCCGCCACCGGCGCCCTGGACACCGTCCGCGCCTCGGGGCTCAGGGCGGACGCCCTCGCCGCCCGGCTGGCCGCCCTCGCCCCGGAGCTGACCAAGCTGAACCAGGGCGCCGGCCGGCACGGTGTACCGGGGACGCTGGAGCGCGCCGAGCACGTCGCCCGGGCGGCCGAGGCGGTCCGCGCGGAGGCCGCGCGGCTGCCCGCGCAGGCCGCCGAGACCGACAAGCGGCTGGTCTCGCTGCGCACCCGCGCCCAGGCCCTGACCACCCGCGCCGAGGCGGTCGAGCCGATCCTCAGCGAACTGCGGCGGCGGTTCACGGCGAGCTGCTGGCAGGACCTCCAGCACGTACCGGAGCAGGCGGCCGAGACCGTCCGGCAGGCCGAGCGGAGGCTGGCCGAGGCGCGGACCGCGCGGGAGGAACAGCGCTGGCCCGACACGACCGCCCTGCTCTCGACGGTCCGGGCCCTGCTGAACGAGACCGACGAGGCCGTCTCCGCCGCGGGCGACCGGCTGCGCCGGCTGAACGCCGTGCAGAAGGACCCGCAGCAGGAGATCGAACGGACCCGGTTCGCGATCCGCGACGCGCAGCGGCTCGCCATGGCCGGCCGCAACACCCCCGACCCGCGCCACGCCCGCCCGCTGGACGAGGCCGTGGCCCGGCTGGAACGGGCGATCGGCACGCTGGCGGGCAGGCACCCCGACTACTGGCACTTCCTCACCGAGACGGACGAGGTCCGGCGGACCGTGTCGCACGTGGTCGCCGGTATCCGGGAGGAGCGCGGCGCCGGTCACTGAGCGCTCCCGCGCCCCCTGGGCCCGCCCACCGGCGCCGGTTAACCTGTGCGCATGCCTCGTTACGAGTACCGCTGCCGCAGTTGCGGCGACACCTTCGAACTGAGCCGCCCCATGGCCGAGTCCGCCGCTCCCGCCAGTTGTCCGGCGGGCCACGCCGACACGGTGAAGCTGCTGTCGACGGTCGCGGTCGGAGGATCGTCCGCCGCCCCCGCCCCGGCACCGCCCTCCGGCGGTGGCGGCGGCGGTTGCTGCGGCGGCGGCTGCTGCGGCTGACCTGCTTCCTCAGGTTCCCTTCAGCCGCCGTTGCCTAGCGTGGCCGTCATGACAGCCATCGCAGCGCGGACGGCGGCGGACAGCGGGGCCGCACCGCAGTGGATCACCGACCTGATGGACACGCTGGGCGCGCCCGGGGCGGGGATCGCCATCGCCCTGGAGAACCTGTTCCCGCCGCTGCCGAGCGAGGTCATCCTGCCGCTGGCGGGATTCGCCGCCGGTTCCGGCCGGATGGGGCTGATCGCCGTCCTGCTGTGGACGACGGCCGGCTCGGTCGTGGGCGCGCTCGCCCTGTACGGGATCGGCGCTCTGCTGGGGCGCGACCGCGTGGTGGCGCTGGCGGGGAAGCTGCCGCTGGTGAAGGCGGCGGACGTGGCGAGGACCGAGGCGTGGTTCCTGCGGCACGGCACCAAGGCGGTCTTCTTCGGCCGGATGATCCCGGTCTTCCGCAGTCTGATCTCGGTGCCGGCCGGCGTCGAGCGGATGCGGCTGCCGGTCTTCCTCGCGCTGACCACGCTGGGCAGCGCGCTGTGGAACACCGTGTTCGTGCTCGCGGGCTACCTCCTGGGGGACAACTGGTCCCAGGTGACGAGCGTCGCCGCCACGTACTCGAAGGTGGTCCTCGCGGGCGCCGCCCTGGCGGTGCTGGCCTTCGTGGCCGTGCGGGCGGCGCGCCGCCCGGGTGCCGGGCGGGGCGAGCGGGGCGGGCAGGACGGGCAGGACGGGCAGGACGAGCGGGACGAGGTCGGCGTCAGCCTGCCGGAGGCGTCGCGCGCAGGAACTCGCGGAGGATCCGCTCCCCGGCCGTGACCCCCCGCTCGGGCAGGGCCGTGATCGTCGGTCCGGCCCAGCCGGTGTCGGCCAGTTCGCCGTGGCCGGGGCGCCAGCCCCGGTCGGCGGCGAGCAGCAGGTCGGCGTCGAGGAGGGAGTCGCCGGCGGCGAGGGTGAGTTCCGCGCCGGTGCGGCGGGCGACCTCGCGCATGGCGGCGCTCTTGGTGAGCGGCCCGGGGACGGCGTAGAGCTTGCGGCCCTGGAGGGAGACGGTCCAGCCGTGGTTCGCGGCCCACACGGCGAGTTCCTTCACCCAGTCGCCGGGCAGCAGGTCGCGTTCGACGACGAGGTAGGCGAAGAGGTCCTCGGCGACCCGGTGCTTGCGCACCCAGCCCGGGTCGGCGGTGGCCAGGAGATGCGCGCGCACCTCGTCCAGCGGGGCGCACTCCTCGGCGAGCCGTGCGGTCACCCGGGCGTGCCAGTCGGCGTCGCTGACGCCGTCCACCAGCAGATGGCCGCCGTTGGCGCAGATCGCGTACCGGGCGGGGGCGCCGGGCAGCCCGACCCGCCGGTACTGCGCCCGGGTCCGCGTCGTGGTCGGCACGAAGACCGTCCGCTCACCGAGTTCGGCGAGCAGCGCGGCGGCGGTCTCCGTCAGGTAGGACAGCGGTTTGCCGTCGTAGACCTCGACGCACAGCAGGCGGGGCGCGTCCTGGTCGGGCATGGTCAGGTCGAGGGCGGCGGCGGAGTAGATGAGGGTGCGGTCGAGGTCGCTGGCGACGAGGACGGGCATCAGACCGCCACCGCCCGGCCGTCGGCGCCGGTCGCGCCGCGCGTGTAGCGCGGGTGGATCAGGCCGACGCAGGTGTAGGGCAGGTCGGCGACCTCTTCCACGGGGACGCCCCGCTGGTCGGCGAGGAGGCGGACGTGGGTGAGGTCGGCGCCGGCCCCGGCCCGCGCCAGGACCTTCCAGGGGACCCGGCGCAGCATCACTCGGGTGGTCTCGCCGACGCCGGGCTTGACGAGGTTGACGTCGTGGATGCCGTACTCCTCGCTGATCCGCTCGACCGCCGCCCAGCCCTCCCAGGTGGGGGTGCGGTCGGCCGCGAGCAGTTCCCCGGCCTGGGCGGTGACGGCGTCCAGCACCTCGGGGAAGCGGGCGGAGACCGCGTCGAGGAAGACGGGTGAGAGGTCGGCGCCGGCGAGTTCGCGGTAGAACTTCGCGCCGTGGAAGTCGTGCGGTCCGACCAGGTCGGCACGGAGGACGGTGCGGGAGATCAGGCCGGAGACGGTGGAGTTGAGGCAGGCGGAGGGGATCAGGAAGTCGTCGCGGGTGCCGTAGGTGCGCACGCAGGAGCCGGGGTCGGCCAGCACGGCGATCTCCGGGTCGAACCCGCCGATGCCGTCGGACACCTCGAACGCGTCGAGGGCGGCGGCGAGTTCGCGGGTGATGGCGCCCTTGCCGGTCCAGCCGTCGACGAAGACGACGTCGGCGGGGTCGTGGTGGGCGGCCAGCCAGCGCAGCGCGTTGGCGTCGATGCCCCGGCCCCGGACGATCGACACGGCGTAGTGCGGCAGGTCGAGGCCGTGGCGGAACCGCGCCCAGCGGCGCATCAGGACGCCGACGGGGGTGCCCGCGCGGGCGAGCGAGACGAGGACCGGGCGCGGGGACCGTTCGGCGAGGACGATCTCGGTGACGGCGCCGACGGCCTGTGCCATGCGGTCCGCCGAGGCCGCGAGCGCCTCGTGGAACAGGTCCTGGTACTCCTCGCTGGGCTGGTACTCCACGGGCAGCGACTCGGCGTAGTGGGCGCCGCCGCTCTGGATGGCCTCCTCGCGTTCCTCGGTGGGCGCCTCCAGCGTCACGTCCGAGAGGTCCCGCAGGAGCCAGCCGACCTCGTCGGGGGCGTACGAGGAGAAGGCGGGGCCGCGGAGGGGCTCGGGGAGCATGGCGGGGCTTCCTCCAGGAAGATCCGGGGCGGACGGGGCCGCGGGGACGTGGGACGGGACGACCACGAGCAGGACGTGCGGGACGTGCGCGGCGAGCCGGGCCAGCAGGCCGTCGGGCGCGTGCAGCGCGGGGGTGTCGGCGCGCGAGTCGACGACGGCGACGACCGTGTCGAAACCGGCGCCGGCCACGTTGTAGGCGTACCGCTCGCCGGGGCCGTCGGCCGGGTCGTCGTGGGCGGGGAAGACCAGGCGGGTGCGTATCGCGTAGCCGGGGTCGTCGACGGCGAGGACGGGCGAGCGGGTGGTGGTGGAGTAGCGGACCTCGGCGCCGACGACCTGTTCCAGTTCGTGGGCGAGGCGCAGGGGGGCGTACATCAGTTCCTCGAAGCCGAGGACGAGCACGCGGCCGTGGTCCGCGGCGGCGGGCAGGGCCTCGGCGAGCCGGGCGGCCATGGCGGGCAGGGCGCTCTCCAGGCGGGCCCGGTGGGCGGGGGTGAAGCCGTGCCGTCCGCCGTCGGGCAGGCCGCGCGGCCAGCGCAGGTCCACGCGGCGGACGGTGCCCGCGGCGGAGGCGGGCGGCAGGGGGCGGGCGGCGGCCGCCGCCTCGTGTTCGGCCACCAGGCGCTGCCCCTTCTCCAGCACGCCCTCCGGCAGCCGGACGGTGCCGGAGGCGGCGGTGACCAGGTCCACGCGGGCGCCGATCTCCCGGGCGAACCGAGCCAGGCGGCCGGCGTCGGCGGGCGAGCGCATGTCCACCAGCGCCACCACCACGTACCGGCCGCGCGGGTAGCGCTCGTGCAGGGTGCGGACGGTGTTGAGCACGGTGTTGCCGGTGGAGAACTCGTCGTCGACGAGGACCAACGGCCCCCGGCCGGCCAGCAGCGCCGGGTCGGCGGGCAGCAGCAGATGCGAGGTGGCGTGCGAGTGGGACTCCTCGAAGCCGCCCGCCGGGGCGACGCCGTCGACCGGGCGCCGCGTGGAGTGCAGGTAGGGGGCGGTGCCCAGGCCGTCGGCGACCGAGTGGCCGAGGCCGGTGGCGGTCTCCGCGTAGCCGAGGACCACGGCCGTACGGGCTTCCTCGGCGCTCAGCAGGTCCCGTACCCGCCGGCCGAGGGCGAAGCCGTGGCCGTGGACGACGGACGGCGACTGCGGTACGTGCTTGCCGAGCACGTGGGAGACGAGCAGGTGCGCCCGCTTGGGGTTGCGGCGCAGGGCGAGGCCCAGCAGGCCGGTCAGCTTCTCGTCGCCGACGAGGCCGACGCCGAGCCGGTCGGCGACCCATGCGCCGGTCCAGGTCCCGGCGCCTTCGCGGGCGGGCGGCCGCTCGTCCATGTGGTCCTGTCTGCGGTTGTCCACTGCGTGATCCATGATCCCTTGTGCTCGGTGGGGGGTGTGCTTCAGTCGGACAGGCCGGCGGCGAGCAGTTCGACGAAGCCGATGTCCTCGTTGGCGACACCGAACACCTCGGCGCGCAGCAGGGTGCGCTCGGCCCAGGCGCGGTGCGGCTTCACCTCGTTCATCTTGTTCGTGTACGCCGACCTCAGCACACCGCCGCCGCAGCGCTCCGGGCGGAGGATGTCCTGGGCGTCGCTGAACTCCTCGTGGCTGACCACGGAGAGCGCGTGCACCGGGAGGACGTGGGAGGGGTGGATGCAGGTCTTGCCGAGCAGGCCGTTGACCTGGTCCAGGGAGATCTCCCGGAGCAGTCCGTCCATGGCGTGCTCGATCAGGCGCGCGCGCAGACCGGCGGCCTGTCCGTCCAGGAAGGGGCTCTGGCGCAGTTGCGGCTTGAACATGCGCTCCTGGGCGCGGAAGTACTCCCAGACCGGTCCGGTGACGGTGAAGCCGGTGCCGTCGGCGCGGCCGAGCATGTTCACCACGTCGGCGATCACATTGGCGACGATCTGGACGTCGTAGGCGGTCATGTCGGGGCTGCGGCGCAGGC
The DNA here is from genome assembly GCF_039542605.1 of Streptomyces ziwulingensis. Classification (NCBI taxonomy): domain Bacteria; kingdom Bacillati; phylum Actinomycetota; class Actinomycetes; order Kitasatosporales; family Streptomycetaceae; genus Streptomyces; species Streptomyces ziwulingensis. The sequence goes on along the minus strand of NZ_BAABIG010000021.1, from coordinate 110,510 downwards.
CGTAGGAGGAGCAGAAATCGGTCACGCCGAGCCGCAGCGCGAGGACCCGGTCGCGGTACTTGTCGACCGCCCGGAAGATGCCTTCCAGCGTGTGCACGCGTGACTCGCGGTAGAGCAGTTCCGGGGACTCCAGGACGGGCATGGCGAACAGGCGCCGGCCCGAGGCGGCCTCGGCGGCGGACATCGCCTCCAGGAACGGTATGCCGCGTTCCTCGGTGAACTTGGGCAGCACGAACCCGGAGAGCACCGCGACGGCGGGGCCGAGGCGCCGGGCCAGGTCGGTGATCTGCTCGGGGGTGCGCACCCGGACGAAGAGCAGGGGCAGGTCCGGCGCGGGCCGCCCGGCCAGGTCGGTGAGCTGGCGCACCAGGTTCTCCTCACCGGCCGGCACGTCGGCGTCGTCGATGGAGTCCTCCAGGCAGAGCACCATCGAGACCACACCGCGCGCGGCCTGCTTGAGGATGTCGTCGGCCAGTCTGGGCCGGGTGGCCGGGCTGTAGAGCGTGGCTCCCAGGGCCGCGGCCAGCAGCCGGGCCGGGGAATCGGCGGTGAACGCGCCCGGCTCCTGGTGGAACAGGCGCTTCCGCACCTCGGGGGCGATGTTCCCGAAATGACGCATATGAACTCCCCCGATATCTGGGCGACCTGTGAAACGTCGGAAGGTGGCCGGTAATAGTACGTAGGAACCTATGTCCGCAGTTCCCACCGGGTATGAATTCCAGGTAACCCGGCCATGTCGGCCGCACCGGGCGGTGCGGCCCGCATCGGTGCGAGTACCCGCCCCCGCGTTGTCGTGACCAGGACCGAGAAGGCAGGATGACGGCATGACGCACGCGATGCTGAAGGGGTCGAACGTCCCGCTGGAGGCCACCACGGTACGGGCTGTACTGCGCTGGGCGCCCGGCCCGGGGGTGCCGGACGTCGACGCCTCCGCACTGCTGCTGGGCCCCGACGACCGGGTGCGTTCCGACGAGGACTTCGTCTTCTACAACCAGCCGCGGCATCCGTCCGGGCAGGTGTGGCGGCTCGGCAAGAAGCGGGTCGCCGAGGGTCTGACCGACACGATCCAGACAGACCTGACGGGCGTCGAGCCGTCGGTCGGCCGGATACTCCTGGTGGCGTCGGCGGACGATGTCCCCTTCGACCGGGTCGGCTCGCTGCGCATCCTGCTGTACGACGCCGCGGCCGACGACACCCAGCCGCTGGCGTACTTCGACGTCAGGCCGGAGACCGGTGCGGAGACCGCGCTGATCTGCGGGGAGCTGTACCGGCGCGGGGAGAGCTGGAAGTTCCGGGCGCTGGGCGAGGGCTACTCCAACGGTCTGCAGGGCCTGGCGACCGACTTCGGCATCCTGGTGGACGAGTCGGACTCCCTGGACACCGAGGCGTCCGACGCGTTCTACCTGGCGCCCGCCCGGCCCGTCGCCGCCCCGCCCGAGTACCCCACGTCGGCCCCGACCGCGCCCGTCCACCCCCCTGCGGCCCGGACGGCGCCCGCGCACTCCCCCTCGGCCCCGACCACGCCCGGCCGGCCACTGCCGCCGGAGCAGCCCGCCGGGGTGCCCGCCCAGTCCTCCTACGGCTATCCGCAGCAGCCCCCGGCGACGCCGCCGGCCTACGGTTACCCGCAGCCGGCCGGACAGTCCACGTACGGCTATCCGCCCGCGCCCGCGCCCACCCCGGCGACGGTGACCGGCACACAGTCCGGCTACGGCTATCCGCAGCCGGCGGCCGCGGCGCCCGTGGTCCCCGACCCGGAGTTCCGGATGCCGCCGCAGGGGCCGCAGTTCCTCGGCCGGTGAGTCAGCGGGCCGTCGCCTTGTAGCCGCGGCCCCACTGCAGGCCCCAGCCGTAGAGCCGGTCCAGTTCGCCCTGGAAGCCGTAGACGAACTTCACCTCGCGGCGCACGATGATCTCGCCCTTGACGTTCTCGATCATCACCACGGCGCAGGACCGGGCCTGCGGGTGGCGTTCGTCGAGGCTTATCTCGATCCGGGGGCCGTTGCTCGGGTAGAGCGTGACGCTGGCGTGCGTACGGTCGAAGGCGGGCGTCTGGTCGTAGATGTAGGCGAAGACCAGGAGCCGCTTGATGGAGTCGCGGTGGTCGAGGTTGACGTAGATCGTCTCGCCGGAGCCGGAGCCGAACCGGTCGTCGCCGCTGAGCTTGACGTACGGCGCGGCGTTGACGTCGCCGAAGTAGCCGCCGAGCGGCTGGACGACGCCGCGCGAGCCGTCCTGGAGTTCGTAGAGGCAGCCCAGGTCGAGGTCGACGTTGACCATGCTCTGGCTGTGGCCCATGACCTCCGGCGGCTTGAGCGCCTTGAGGGGGTGGCGCAGCAGGCTCTCGCGGTGCGCGCCGCCGATGTCGGAGGTCCGCATCCGCCAGGCCAGGTTGATCCGGAGGTTGCCGGTGGCCGCGCCCTGCTTGGTCAGCGAGACGTGGTTGTGCCGTTTGGTCAGCTCGATGGCGTTGCTCGCCGCGCTGCCCGAGTCGAAGTCGGCCTCCCGGCCCCGCCGCAGCCCGTCGAAGAAACCCATTCCCGCCCCCACATGTCACACATCAGCACCTCATCGAAAGGCCGCGGGTCCTTCGTCGCACCCGCAGTCCTGACGCCGACGGGGCGGCGCCGAGGAGTCGTCCTCGACGGCCGCCCCGTTCAGAGCGTTCCTCGTCCGGAGGCGGTTCACACCAGCGGCGCCGGGGCACCGGGGGCGAACCGCATCCTTCGATCAGGGGTTTCACACCCCGGAGGAGACCTCCGCCTGCTGCTCGCCGCCCGGTCCGCCGGCCTCGGCGAGCCGCTTGTTGCGGCGGACCGAGGACCAGAACGAGGCGCCGATCAGCACGACGCCGATGAGACCGGTGACGATCTCGTTGATCTCGTACTGGATGGTGACCAGCAGGATCACGGCGAGGGCGCCGATGGCGTAGTGGGCGCCGTGCTCCAGGTAGACGTAGTCGTCCAGGGTGCCCTGGCGGACCAGGTAGACGGTGAGGGACCGGACGTACATGGCGCCGATGCCCAGGCCGAGGGCCATCAGGACGATGTCGTTGGTGATGGCGAAGGCGCCGATGACGCCGTCGAAGGAGAACGACGCGTCCAGGACCTCCAGGTAGAGGAACATGAAGAACGCGGCCTTGCCCGCCAGTTTGACCGCCGACTTGGGCTTGCCCGTGCGTGCGGCCTCTTCCTCGGCCTCGTGCTCGCGTTCCTCCTCCTCTTCGAGCTTGTTCTCGAAGTGGCCGGAGAGGCCGCCGACGATCATGTAGGTGATCAGGCCCGCGATGCCGGACAGCAGGACCGTCTCGGCCTTGTCGGCGTGCGCGCCGCCGTGCTGGTGGGCGTGGGCGCCGAAGGTGATCGCGGAGACCAGCAGCACGATCAGGGCGATGCAGGCCGACAGCATGTCGACCTTGCCGAGCTTGGCGAGCGGGCGCTCCAGCCAGTTCAGCCACTTGATGTCACGGTCCTCGAAGATGAAGTCGAGGAAGATCATCAGCAGGAACATGCCACCGAAGGCGGCGATCGACGGGTGGGCGTCGGTCACCAGCTCCTGGTAGCGGTCCTTGTCGGTGAGGGCGAGGTCGACCGCCTCGATGGGGCCGAGCTGGGCGCTGATCGCCACGATCACGACGGGGAAGACCAGCCGCATGCCGAAGACGGCGATGAGGATGCCGACGGTGAGGAAGATCTTCTGCCAGAAGGCATTCATCTTCTTCAGGATTCCGGCGTTGACCACCGCGTTGTCGAAGGACAGCGAGATTTCCAGGATGGTCAGGATCGCCACGATGCCGAAGGCGGTCCACCCCCCGTAAAGAACCGCCGCGACCAGGCCGAGCGCGGTGACCGCGAACGACCAGCCGAAGGTTTTCAGAAGCACTGGCTACCCAATCATCTCTGGGGGTCCCCCCAAGCGAGAGCTTGGGGGAGGGTTTCCCCCACGCCGTACTCGGCTTTACGAAACGTTGACTCCGAAGTCTAGAGCGATGCCTCGCAGCCCCGACGCGTACCCCTGTCCCACCGCTCGGAACTTCCATTCGCCCCCGTGCCGGTAGACCTCACCGAAGATCATCGCGGTCTCGGTGGAGGCGTCCTCGCTGAGGTCGTAGCGGGCCAGTTCCTGGCCGTCGGCCTGGTTGACGACCCGGATGAAGGCGTTGCCGACCTGGCCGAAGGTCTGTCCGCGGTCGTCGGCCGCGTGGATGGAGACCGGGAAGACGATCTTGTCGCAGCGGTCGGGCACCCGGGAGAGGTCGATCAGGAGCGACTCGTCGTCGCCTTCGCCCTCGCCGGTCAGGTTGTCACCGGTGTGCTCGACCGAGCCGTCCGGGCTCCGCAACTGGTTGTAGAAGACGAACCAGTCGTCGCCGAGTACCCGGCCGCCGCCGCACACCAGCGCGCTGGCGTCGAGGTCGAAGGGCGCTCCGGTGGTGGAGCGCGCGTCCCAGCCGAGCCCGACCATCACCTGCGTGAGGTCGGGTGCGGCCTTGGACAGGGAGACGTTGCCCCCCTTGGCGAGCGTGACGCCCATGATGCTGTCCCTCCCCGAGTGGTGGTTCCTGGTGGTCGTGCGCGTCCGGCGCCGCACACCGGGTGTGCGGCGCCGGACGACGGGGTGCCGCTCAGACGTTCACGCCGAAGTCCTGCGCGATGCCGCGCAGGCCGGAGGCGTATCCCTGGCCGATGGCGCGGAACTTCCACTCGGCGCCGTGGCGGTACAGCTCGCCGAAGACCATGGCGGTCTCGGTGGAGGCGTCCTCGCTCAGGTCGTAGCGGGCGATCTCGGCGCCGCCGGCCTGGTTGACGACGCGGATGAAGGCGTTGCGGACCTGGCCGAAGGACTGCTGGCGGTTCTCGGCGTCGTAGATCGAGACCGGGAAGACGATCTTCTCGACCTCGGCGGGGACGGTCGCGAGGTCGACCTTGAGCTGCTCGTCGTCGCCCTCGCCCTCACCGGTGGTGTTGTCGCCGGTGTGCTCGACCGAGCCGTCGGGGCTCTTGAGGTTGTTGAAGAAGATGAAGTGCGCGTCGCTGGCGACCTTGCCGGAGTTGTTCAGCAGCAGTGCGCTGGCGTCCAGGTCGAAGTCGGTGCCGGTGGTGGTCCGCACGTCCCACCCCAGACCGATGATGACCGCGGTCAGGCCCGGGGCCTCCTTGGTCAGCGAAACGTTGCCGCCCTTGCTGAGGCTGACTCCCACGGGTCCTCCATTGGTGTGCGGGGGCGGGAAGCCCCGTAGTGCGTTGGATGTCGGATCAACGTGTCGATCCTAGTGACGGGTTCCCGCACCCCGCAGGCCCTGAGACCGACAAATCACGGGGTGTCGGGTCGCGGCAGGCCGGGTCGCGGGGTGCCGGGTCACAGGCTGTCGAGCGCCGTGACGTACTCGGTCAGGTCCCGGGCGTCCGGCAGCGCGTTGACGACCGTCCAGCGCACGACGCCCTCCCGGTCGATGACGAAGGTGCCGCGCACCGCGCACCCCTTGTCCTCGTCGAAGACGCCGTAGGCGCGCGAGACCTCGCCGTGCGGCCAGAAGTCGGAGAGCAGGGGGTACTCCAGGCCCTCCTGCTCGGCGAAGACGCGCAGGGTGTGGATGGAGTCGTTGGAGACGGCGAGCACCTGGGTGTCGCGTTCGGAGAACTGCGGCAGGTGGTCGCGGACCTCGCACAGCTCACCGGTGCAGACGCCGGTGAAGGCGAACGGGTAGAAGAGGAGCACCACGTTCTTGTGGCCGCGGAAGTCGGAGAGCTTCACGGCGGCGCCGTGGTTGTCCTTCAGCTCGAAGTCGGGGGCCTTGTCGCCGACCTGGATCGCCATCGTCCTGTTCGTCCCTTCGGAGGGGGAATTCGCTCAGGAACACCCTACGCAGGGACCTTCGCGGTCCGGGGGACGGGCCGACCTCGATCGGCCCGTCCTGGGGGCCCGTCCGGGGGACGGGCCCTGCTCGTCCGCGGGGCGGAGCCGGGGTCCGGCTACCGCTTGGACTTGGCGGCCTTCGGCGTCGCCAGCCGGCTGCCGCTCCAGTCCTTGCCGACGCTGACGCTCTTGGCCGCCGTCAGCCCGGCCGTCGTCGCGGCCTCCGAGATGTCGCTGGGCTCGACGTAACCGGCACGGCCGGTCTTCGGCGTGAGGAGCAGGATCGCCCCGCCCTCCTCGATGTACTGGGTGGCATCCACCAGCGCATCCGTCAGGTCGCCGTCGTCGTCACGGAACCACAGCACGACGGCGTCGGCCACGTCCTCGTAGTCCTCGTCCACCAGGTCGGTCTCGATGACGCCCTCAATGGCCTCGCGGAGCTCCTGGTCGACGTCGTCGTCGTAGCCGATCTCCTGGACCACCTGCCCGGGCTGGAACCCCAGCCTGGCGGCAGGGTTCGTCCGCTCCTCCGCGTGGTCCGCGGTCGCGCTCACGGGTTGCCTCCTGATCATGTTTTCGAATGGGGGTTCCCCCCGACCCGTCCGGGTCCGGGGGAGTCTCAGCCACGCGCGTGCGCGAAGCATTGGCCGTAGTCCACACGGGCGGGGCGGATCGCGCAAGTACCCGGCCACCGGGACCGCCGAAACGGTGACGATCCCGACCGTGTCGCCGCAACTCCAGGCACGCCGCCCGCATCGAAGAGTGACGTACACCACACCCTTCTGCCCCGTTTGCGTAATTGGGAACCATACAGGGGTACGAGTATCGAATGAATCCGCCCGGGACGCCGGGCGGGGTATCGGTTACCTCACGGTAGAGGTGACGTCCGGCCTTGTGAGGTACACGATGGGGAACGGTGCGGGCGCCCGCGCGCGACCCGGCGAACCCGGCACACCCTGGTAATACGGTCCTCCGACAGTGAAGGAACAGCGTGGTTTCCGCATCCGATCGCAACCCGATCATCATTGGCGGCCTGCCGAGTCAGGTTCCTGACTTCGACCCCGAGGAAACCCAGGAGTGGCTCGACTCCCTCGACGCCGCCGTCGACGAGCGCGGCCGGGAGCGGGCCCGCTACCTGATGCTGCGGCTGATCGAACGGGCGCGCGAGAAGCGCGTGGCCGTGCCCGAGATGCGCAGCACGGACTACGTCAACACGATCCCGACCAAGAGCGAGCCGTTCTTCCCCGGCAACGAGGAGATCGAGCGGAAGATCCTCAACGCGACGCGCTGGAACGCCGCCGTGATGGTCTCCCGGGCCCAGCGTCCGGGCATCGGCGTCGGCGGGCACATCGCCACCTTCGCCTCCTCCGCCTCCCTCTACGACGTCGGCTTCAACCACTTCTTCCGCGGCAAGGACGAGGGCGACGGCGGTGACCAGGTCTTCTTCCAGGGCCACGCCTCACCGGGCATCTACGCGCGCGCCTATCTGCTGGACCGGCTCAGCGAGCGGCACCTGGACGGGTTCCGGCAGGAGAAGTCGGCGGCGCCGCACGCGCTCTCCTCCTATCCGCACCCCCGGTCGATGCCGGACTTCTGGGAGTTCCCGACGGTGTCGATGGGGCTCGGCCCGATCGGCGCGATCTACCAGGCGCGGATGAACCGCTACCTGCACGCGCGCGAGATCACCGACACCTCGAAGTCGCACGTCTGGGCGTTCCTCGGGGACGGCGAGATGGACGAGCCGGAGTCGCTGGGCCAGCTCTCCATCGCCGCCCGCGAGGGCCTGGACAACCTCACCTTCGTCGTCAACTGCAACCTCCAGCGGCTCGACGGCCCGGTGCGCGGCAACGGCAAGATCATCCAGGAGCTGGAGTCGGTCTTCCGGGGCGCCGGCTGGAACGTGATCAAGCTGGTGTGGGACCGCACCTGGGACCCGCTGCTCGCCCAGGACCGCGACGGCGTGCTGGTCAACCGGATGAACACCACGCCGGACGGGCAGTTCCAGACGTACGCCACCGAGTCCGGCGCGTACATCCGCGACCACTTCTTCGGCGACGACCACCGGCTGCGCGCGATGGTCGAGAACATGAGCGACGACCAGATCCTGCACCTGGGGCGCGGCGGCCACGACCACAAGAAGATCTACGCGGCGTACAAGGCGGCCCTGGAGCACAAGGGGCAGCCGACGGTGATCCTGGCCAAGACGGTCAAGGGCTGGACGCTGGGGCCGAACTTCGAGGGCCGCAACGCCACCCACCAGATGAAGAAGCTGACCGTCGACGACCTCAAGCGCTTCCGCGACCGGCTGCACCTGCCGATCTCCGACGCCGAGCTGGAGTCCGGCGCGCCGCCGTACTACCACCCGGGCCGGGACACCGAGGAGATCCAGTACATGCACGACCGCCGCAGGGCGATGGGCGGGTACGTCCCCACCCGCGTCGTGCGGTCCAAGCCGCTGGCCCTGCCGGACGACAAGACGTACGCGAGCGTGAAGAAGGGCTCGGGCAACCAGTCCATCGCCACGACCATGGCCTTCGTCCGGCTCCTGAAGGACCTGATGCGGGACAAGGAGCTGGGCAGGCGGTTCGTACTGATCGCGCCGGACGAGTACCGCACGTTCGGCATGGACTCCTTCTTCCCGAGTGCGAAGATCTACAACCCGCTCGGGCAGCAGTACGAGTCGGTGGACCGGGATCTGCTGCTCGCCTACAAGGAGGCGCCGACCGGGCAGATGCTGCACGACGGCATCTCCGAGGCCGGCTGCACGGCCTCGCTGATCGCCGCGGGCTCGTCGTACGCCACCCACGGCGAGCCGATGATCCCGGTCTACGTCTTCTACTCGATGTTCGGTTTCCAGCGCACCGGCGACCAGTTCTGGCAGATGGCCGACCAGTTGGCGCGCGGTTTCGTCCTGGGCGCGACCGCGGGGCGTACGACGCTGACCGGTGAGGGGCTTCAGCACGCGGACGGCCACTCGCAGCTCCTCGCCTCCACCAACCCGGCGTGTGTGGCGTACGACCCGGCGTTCGGGTTCGAGATCGCGCACATCGTCCGGGACGGGCTGCGCCGGATGTACGGCCCCGACAGCGAGGACGTCTTCTACTACCTCACCGTCTACAACGAGCCGATCCGGCACCCCGCCGAGCCGGAGAACGTGGACGTCGAGGGAATCCTCAAGGGGGTCCACCGCTTCAGCGAGGGCACGGCCGGCTCGATCCCGGCGCAGATCCTGGCCTCCGGGGTGGCACTGCCCTGGGCGGTCGAGGCGCAGCGGATCCTCGCCGAGGAGTGGAACGTGCGGGCCGACGTCTGGTCGGCGACCTCCTGGAACGAGCTGCGGCGCGAGGCGGTCGACTGCGAGCAGCACAACCTGCTGCACCCGGAGGAGGAGCAGCGGGTGCCGTACGTGACCCGCAAGCTGTCCGGTGCCGAGGGCCCGTTCGTGGCCGTGTCGGACTGGATGCGGGCGGTGCCGGACCAGATCGCGCGGTGGGTGCCGGGCACGTGGCAGTCGCTGGGCGCGGACGGCTTCGGCTTCGCGGACACCCGCGGCGCGGCGCGGCGCTTCTTCCACATCGACGCGGAGTCGGTGGTCGTGGCGGTCCTCACCGAGCTGGCCCGCGAGGGCAAGGTCGACCGGTCGGCACTGAAGCAGGCGGTCGACCGGTACCGCCTGCTGGACGTGACCGCGGCCGACCCGGGGGTCGCGGGCGGCGACGCGTAGCGCTCCGCGGGTGCCGGGGGAGGTTGGCAGCGGGGGCGCTGGTCCCGGCGGGGCGGTGTCCCGGCGGGGCCGTGTCCCGGCGCGGCGGACTCCTCCGGGCGGCGTCGGCGGGGGCATGAGTGGGCCCCGGCGGCGGGGTGCCGACGGGGCCCTTGCTCGGAGTTCGGGTCTGGTCTGGGGCTGGGTCTGGGGTCAGAACATGCCGCCGGTGGGCGACGCCGTTCCGATGAGCCAGACGAGGGCCAGGAGCGTGTCGATCGCACCCAGGACCACGGCGACGACCGCCGTCACGGGGCGTGAGCCCGCCCAGGTGCGGCCCATGGCCAGCCATCCGCAGACGATCGCCGCGGGGCCGAGGACGATCCCCAGCACGAAGAACCCGGCGACCGCGCAGACGACGCCGATGATTCCGAGCGTCGCGCGATCCGGCCCGCTCCGCGACCCCGTCCGGCCGGGTGAGCGGGGGTACTTGCGCGTTCCCTGTCCAAAGCTCGCCATCATCAACTCCCCGAACCTGATATCCAGTTCAAGCTTTCCTGGTTCGATGGGCGAGTACCCCCGACGGGCCGGTCAATCCCTCCCCGCGGCGCGGCGCACGCGGCGGCCGGTCTCAGACGTGGCCGACGCCCGCGCCCGCCTCCGCGTGAGCACCGCGCTTGGTGAGGAAGGCGACGAACACCGCCACCACGGCGACACCCGCGGCGACCAGGGCCGCCAGGCTCATACCGGAGAGGAAGGTGTCGTACGCGACGCCCGTGATCTTCGCCGCGACCGGCGCCGGGGTGCCCTCGGGCACCGGGGCGATGCCCTGCTGGACCGCCTGGGCCACCTGGTCGAGCTGGGACGGTTCGACCGGCGGGAGGTCCGCCTTCGCCCAGTTGTCCGCGAGGTCGCTGTCGACCTTGGAGGCCATCACGGCACCGAGCACCGCCGTACCGAGGCTGCCGCCGATCTGCATCGCGGCCTGCTGGAGCCCGCCGGCCACACCGGACAGCTCCAACGGGGCGTTGCCGACGATGACTTCGGTGGCGCCGACCATGACCGGCGCGAGACCGAGGCCGAGCAGGGCGAACCAGACGGACATCAGCACGCTGCCGGTGTCCGTCTCCAGCGTGGAGATGCCGTACATGGCGACCGCGGTCAGGGCCATGCCGCCGGCCAGCGGGACCTGCGGGCCGATCTTGGTGATCAGCGCGCCCGCCGCCGGGGAGCCGACGATGATCATCGCGGTCAGCGGCAGCAGGTGCAGGCCGGCGTCGACGGGGCTCATGCCGTGCACGTTCTGCAGGTAGAAGGTGACGAAGAAGAGGCCGCCCATGAAGGCGATGGCCATCAGCATCATCAGGACGACGCCCGCCGACAGCGCCACCGAGCGGAACATCGTCAGCGGGATCAGCGGCTCCCTCACCTTCGTCTCCCAGAAGGCGAAGAGGGCGAAGCCCACCACGGACACGGCGATGAACAGCCACGTCTTGCCGTCGCCCCAGCCCCACTCCGGGGCCTTGATGAGCGCCCAGACGAGGCAGAACATCGAGGCCGAGAGCAGCACGATGCCGAGGATGTCGAAGGAGCGCGGCGCTTTCTCCGCCCGGTGGTCGAGGAGGATCAGCGCACCGAACACGAGGGCGAGGACACCGACCGGCACGTTGATGAAGAACACCGACTGCCAGTTGACGTGCTCGACCAGCACACCGCCGAGGATCGGGCCGCCCGCGGTGGAGGCGCCGATGACCATGCCCCAGATGCCGATGGCCATGTTGAGCTTCTCGGCCGGGAAGGTGGCGCGCAGCAGGCCGAGCGCGGCCGGCATCAGCAGCGCGCCGAACAGGCCCTGGAAGACCCGGAAGACGATGGCCACGGTGATGCTGTCGGAGAACCCGATGGCGCCCGAGGAGGCGGCGAAACCGGCCACGCCGATCAGGAAGGTCTGCCGGTGACCGAACCGGTCGCCGAGCTTGCCCGCGGTGATCAGGCTGACCGCGAGGGCGAGGAAGTAGGCGTTCGTTATCCACTGCAGCTCGGACCAACTGGCGCCCAGGTCCTTGCCGATGGCCGGGTTGGCGATGGTCACGATGGTGCCGTCCAGCGCCACCATCATCACCCCGAACGCGACGGTGATGAGGGTGGCCCACGGATGACCGCGTAACCCCTTGGCCGGCTTCTGACCCGACGGGTCGGAGGACGGCCTGTCCGGTCCCGACGCGTCGACGGTGATCTGACTAGTCATACACTTGAGATTAGTGACAGCCACTGACAATTGACAAACCGATTCACTTGTCGGCAACTGACGCGACACCCCCCAATCGCCCGAGCTGGGGAGACAGTTGGAGAAGAGGCCCTGGTGGGGACGGTGGAGACGGTGGAGACAGCGACCGAGACGGAGTCCGTCGAGGGCGGCGCTTCCTCGCCCGGCCTGCGCGAACGCAAGAAGCGGCGCACCCGCCAGGCGCTGCTGCGGGCCGCGCTCCGACTGTTCACCGAGCGGGGCTACGAGGAGACCACCGTCGACGACATCGCCGCCGCCGTCGGTGTCTCGCAGCGCACCTTCTTCCGCTACTTCGCCAGCAAGGAGGAGGTGGCGTCCTGCGCCTCGCGGCTCGCGGAGTCGCACTTCGTCGAGGCGGTACGGGCCCGCCCGCCCGGCGAGGCCCCGCTGGACGCGCTGCGCCGCGCGCTGATGCAGAGCTGGGACGGCATCGGCGAGGCCATCGGGCAACTGCTGCCGCTGGAGGTGCACCTGCGCTTCTATCAGGTGATCGAATCCACCCCGGCGCTGCTCGCCGCCCATCTGCGGCGGGCCACGGAGCTGGAGGAGGAGATCGCCCGGATCGTCGCCGCCCGCGAGGGGCTGGACCCGGCGGACCCGCGGCCGCGCGTGGTGGTGGCCGTCTTCGGCGCGGTGATGCGGGTGACGGAGCGGATCTGGTCGGCCAACGCCGACGCGGACCTCGCGGCACTGCGCGCCCTGACGGCGTCCTACCTCGACCAGTTGCAACCGGCCCTCACGGAGACCTGGCGAACGACCTGATCCCCGCACCGCCGTCGCCGCCCGCCTTGCGGTGGCCGGCGACCGCGCCCACGGAAACGACACCTGCCGGGCCGGTTTGTCCGAGGCCTCGACGGCCGGACGCGCGTAGAGATCGGAGAAACAGCGGCCCGCGCGGGGAGGGGACGGAGCCGCCCGTGCCGCATACGATGAGCCGTATGGGTGACGTGCTGGCCGGAATTCATGCCGTCTGGGAGTTCGAGTCCGACTCCGTGCTCATCCGTTACGAACGGGGGATTCGAACGCCGAAGCTTTTCCAGGTACTCGGGGAACGACGGGTCCCCCTGGAGGCGATCGCCGGGGTGACGCTCACCCCCGGCCGACGCGGCACAGTAGTACTGCGCATCGCGCCGCGGCAGGGCGCCGACCCGCTGATCGAGGCGGCGGCGGGCCAGCTCAGGGAGTCGTCCGACCCGTACCGGCTGGTACTGCCGGCCGAGCGCGGGACGCTCGCCGAGTACTACGCGGACGAACTCCGGGCGCTACTGGACGCCCCGGGACCGGCGGACCGTCATCTGGTGGCCGCGCCGGACGTACCGCTGCACTTCAAGGCGTACGACGCGAAGGCGTCCTTCGACGGGACCGCGGTCTCCTTCCGGTGGTTCTGGACGGGGGCCTCGTCGGCGAAGTGGAAGGCCGGCGACCAGACGTTCCCGGTGGCCGCTCTCAGCGGGGTGGAGTGGCGCTCGCCCGAGGTGTTCGAGGGCCATCTGCGGCTGCGGCGGCGCGAGGAGGCGGTGGAGCCGGCGCCCGCGCAGGCCGACCAGGACCCGGCGTCCGTGGTGTTCGGGCTCGGCTACGGGGCGGTGCACGAGTCGCTGCCGTTCGCGGCGGCGGTACTGGCCGCGGTGCGGCGTGCCTCGCCCGAGAACGCGGTGCCGGTGGCCGCCGCGCGCCGGGACCCCGCGGACATCGCGGAGCGGATCCGGCACCTCGGGGAACTGCACCAGGCGGGGCTGGTGACGGACGAGGAGTTCTCCTCGAAGAAGGCGGAGTTGCTGGCGCAGCTCTGACGGCCACGGGCGGGACAGCCCTTAGCCTTCGGCGTCCTCGTAGAAACCGATCTTGCGGTCGAGGACGGCCAGCGTGTCCTGGAGTTCCGAGATCCGGGTGAGCACGTCCCGCCGGGTCGACTCCAGCAGTTCGCGCCGGTCGCCGTAGGTGCTCCGGCCCTCGCGCACCATCTCGGCGTAGCGGACCATGCCGGCCACCGGCATGCCGGTCATCCGGAGCTTGCCGACGAAGTCGAGCCAGTCCAGGTCGGCGTTGGTGTAGCGGCGCTGGCCGGTGTGGGAGCGGTCGATGTGCGGCATCAGGCCGATCCGCTCGTACCAGCGCAGGGTGTGGGCGCTCAGCCCGGTGCGGGCGACGACCTCGCTGATGGTGTAGCGGTCCTGCCCCTCGGGCCGGGGAGGGCGCCGGGACGCGGAGGAACAGTCGGCCGCCCCGGCGGCTGTCCCGGCAGCCGCTCCGGTGACTGTCCCGGTGGCTGTCCCGGTGGCTGTCCTGGTGGCGTTCGGCCGGTTGGTCGCGGCCGTGGTCGGCATCACCGTCATACCCCCACGCTATGGCCTTGGAGTGCGCTCCAGGCAAGCGACCCGGGTAAGAAAACGGCGGGCGGCCGACGCCGGTGGAAATCGGCGTGCGCGGGACGGAACCGGTCACTGGCGTGCCTTCACCCTCACCCGCTCTCGCCGCGCCTGACCCGCCGGCGGGGGCCGGTCCTCCGGCTTGACTTCGAGCGCGCTCCAAGTCCTAGCGTCGGAGGCGTCCGTCAGTGCTCAAAGTACCGCCCGGTCCGCCGGGCAGGAGGAGTATCCGCGCATGATCACCCGAACCACGCTCGGCTCGCCCGGTCTCACCGTCAGCGCGATGGGCCTGGGGTGCATGGGGATGAGCGAGAGCTACGGCGCCGCCGACTGGGACGGCGGCCTGACCACCATCGACCGGGCCCTGGAGCTGGGCATCACGTTCCTGGACACCGCCGACGCCTACGGCACCGGGCACAACGAGGTACTGGTGGGCCGGGCCATCCACGGCCGCCGGGACCAGGTGCAGCTCGCCACCAAGTTCGGCATCGACCGCAGTGCCGGCGACCGGGCACGCCGCATCCGCGGTGCCCGGGACTACGTGCTGCGCTCCTGCGACGCCTCGCTGCTGCGGCTGGGTGTCGAGGTGATCGACCTGTACTACGCCCACCGCCCGCCCCAGGACGTGGAGATCGAGGAGACCGTCGGGGCGATGGCCGAGCTGGTCGAGGCGGGCAAGGTCCGCCATCTGGGCCTGTCCGAGGTCGACGGCGAGCTGCTGCGCCGGGCGCACGCGGTGCACCCGATCACCGCGGTGCAGAGCGAGTACTCGCTGTGGACCCGCGACGTCGAGGCGGTCACCCCGGTGATGGCCGAGCTGGGGGTCGGGCTGGTGCCGTACTCGCCGCTGGGGCGGGGGTTCCTGACCGGCACCCTGGACCGCTCCACGCTGGGCGAGAAGGACTTCCGGCGCACCAACCCCCGCTTCGCCGGCGAGGCGGGCGAGGCCAACGAGAAGATCGCGCAGACCGTGCGCGAGGTGGCCGACCGGCTGGGTGCCACCCCGGCCCAGGTGGCGCTGGCCTGGGTGTACGCCCAGGCCGAGCGGCTCGGGGTGGCGGTGGCGACCATTCCGGGCACCCGCAGCCCGGCCCGGCTGGAGCAGAACGCGGCCGCGCTGGAGCTCCCCCTGGACGCCGAGGCGCTGGCCGCGCTGGACCCGCTGAGCGGCCAGGTGATGGGCGAGCGCTACACCCCCGCGCACACCACTGAGGTCGCTCGGGGTTAGCCGGTGCACTTGACGACGGAGAAGCGGGCATGTGCCGATCGGTCTATCCGGATCACCGTCGGTGACTCAACGCTTAGGCTCGGTGGCATGTCTCTCAAGAGCCTCGCGTTGATCGAGAAGTGGCCTGTTCCCACCGCCGCGGCGGGTGTGGTGCGGGCCGACGGCACGGTGCTGGGAACGCACGGACCGGCCTCGCGGCGCTTCCCGCTGGCCTCGGTCACCAAGCCGCTCGCGGCCTACGCGGCGCTGGTCGCCTACGAGGAGGGCGCGATCGAGCTGGACGAGCCCGCCGGCCCGCCCGGGTCGACGGTCCGGCACCTGCTCGCGCACACCTCGGGGCTCGCGTTCGACGAGCACAAGGTGACCGGGCCGCCCGGGGAGCGGCGGCTGTACTCCAACGCCGGTTTCGAACAGCTCGGCGACCATGTCGCGAAGGCCACCGACATCCCGTTCGGCGAGTACGTCCGGCAGGCGGTGCTGGCACCGCTCGGCATGACGTCGACGACCCTGGACGGCTCCCCCGCGAAGGACGGCGTCTCCACCGTCGAGGACCTGCTGCGGTTCGCCGCCGAGGTGCAGGCGCCTCGCCTGCTGGACCCGCGCACGGTCGCCGAGGCGATCAGCGTGCAGTTCCCGGGCACCAAGGGCGTGGTCCCGGGCTACGGCCACCAGAACCCCAACGACTGGGGGCTCGGCTTCGAGATCCGCGGCGTCAAGACCCCGCACTGGACCGGCTCCGCGTCCTCCCCGCACACCTTCGGACACTTCGGACAGTCCGGTACGTTCCTGTGGATCGACCCCGACGCCGGGCTGGCCTGCGTGGCGCTCACCGACCGGGTGTTCGGGCCGTGGGCGGTCGAGGCGTGGCCGCCGTTCACCGACGCGGTGCTCTCCGAGTCGGCGTAATTCCCTGTTTCACGGCGAAACCACCCCCACTTCCGGCACATTCGACACATGACCGGTTTTGAGGACACGGCGCCCGGCTATCTGACCTTCCGGGTCGCCCCACAGGAAGGTCCCATCGCGGCGTTCGCCGAGCAGGAGGCGTGGCAGGCGCGGGAACGGTATCCCGGGCTGATGGGGGTGGGCCTCGCGGAGTTCTTCCACGCACGGGAACTGGACGCGGGCGGCTGGGAGCTTTCCGAGTACGGCAGCGACACCCCGCAGGGCGCCCGGGACACCCTGGGGTCGACCTTCCGGATGCGCTCCAAGGAGGCCGAGCGCGAAGGGGACGCGAAGGCCCAGAAGACGTGGATGTCGGCCGCCCACCGCATGGACCGGGAGGTCGTCAACGACCTCCGGGTCCGCGGTGAACGGTTCCGCATCGTACGGGCCTCGAAGTTCATCCGGATGGGGAACGGTGGGCCGGAACCGCCCCGGCCCTCCGACCCCGACGTGGCGGAGGTCGGCGAGGCCTACCGGGTCAAGTCCCGCACCAAGGGCTTCGTGGTCGACCCCTACACCAGCACCGGCCTCTCCGACTCCCTGCTGAGGCTGGACCTCGTGCAGCTCGTCGGGCCGGCCGCGGGCGCACCGGACGACGTACGCGCCGACGCGCGGCGAGCCGCTCGGACCTGTCCGGGCGGGGTGCTGCTGCCGGCGGTGTTCATGGTCGCCGAGCGGGAGGACGGCGAGTGGCAGTCCTTCAACCCCGGCGCCTCGCACTCCACCCCCCAGGGCGCCCGCGACGGTCTCGCGGCGTGGCTGCGGGTCATGGCGCCGTTCACCCTGCGGCTGTCGGACGAGAAGAAGGCGGAGTACGCGCGCGCGGCCGACATCCTGGACGAGAAGCGCGGCAACAGCCTCAGCGTCGACGGCATCCGGTATCGCGTCACCCGCGTCGAGCGGCTGGTCCGGATCGGCCCCGACGGCCCGGAGGGGCCCCGGCCCAGCGACTTCGACCCGGAACCGCCGGTGGAGGTCCACACCCGGCAACTGAAGGAGCAGGGCCTGTGGAAGGACGAGGAGGAACCACTCGTCCTCGACGAACGCACCCTTGAGCTGAAGGCGCTCTGGGAAGAGGAGGAGGCCCGCCGCCAGGCGGTCAAGGAGCGCAAGGCAAACAAGAAGCGCGACTGAGCCGGCTACGGGGTCGATCACTTGACCCCGCACTCGAACCACACCGTCTTGCCCCTCCCGTCAGGGAGCGGTCGCACTCCCCAGCGGTCGGTGAACGCCTCGACGAGGGACAGGCCCCGGCCGCCCTCGGCGAGTACGTCACCGACCGCTGTGACGGGCAGCCGCGGGCACCTGTCGGACACCTCCACCCGCACCCCGCCCGGCAGCAGCAGGAAGCAGACCCGACCACGCCGGTCGGGCACATGCCGTACGACGTTGGCGATCAGCTCCGTGAGCGCCAGTTCCGCGGCCTCGGTCACCTCGGACAGCCCCGAGCGGACGAGGTAGAGCCGCAGGATGCGCCGCAGGTGCCGCGCCGAGTGCTCCCCCAGGGCGAACTCGGCGTGGTACTCGCTCTCGATGTCCGCCACCTGCGGACCATTTACGTGATGCACGCCACAAGGGTGCGACGCGGTGAGTACGCTCGACTACGCAACGAAACGAACGCCGTGAGGCGTTGGAGCCCGGAGGTACCACCGTGGCCAACATCCAGTCGCTCGACCCGAGCGCCTCCCCACTCGACTACTACGGCTGGGAGCTGCGCCGTCAGCGTGAGGCACAGGGCCTGAAACAGGGCCAGCTCGGAGAAATCATCTTCTGCACGGGCTCACTGATCGGACAGATCGAGACCACGAAGAAGGTCCCCACCCGGGACTTCTCCGAGCGCGTCGACGTCGCCCTCGACACGGACGGCCTGTTCTCCCGCCTGATCGGCCTGGTCCTCCGCAGCCAACTCCCCACCTGGTTCCAGCCGTACGCGGAGATGGAGGCGAAGGCGGCATACATTTCCACGTATCAGGCGCAGTTGGTGTACGGGCTCTTGCAGACGGAGGAGTACGCGCGGGCGGTACTGGCTACCGGTGTCACGGACGATCTCGAAAACCTGGTCACCGCGAGGATGGAGCGTCAGCGCATCCTGGACAAGACACAACCGCCGCTCGCCTGGGCCATCCTGGACGAGGCCGTACTGCACCGGCCGGTCGGCGGCCCGGAGGTCATGCGGGCGCAACTGGCCCACCTGCTGAGGTTCGCGAACCACCGGTGGATGCGGATTCAGGTGCTGCCGTTCGAGGTGGGGCAACACGCGAGTCTGGCCGGGTCGTTCAACCTGCTGCGGTTCGTGGACAACCCCGAGATCGTCTACACGGAAGACGTCATCGCCGGTCACATGACCGCCAACCCCAACATCATCTTGGAGGCTGCACGCCGTTACGCTCATCTCCAAGCCGCAGCCCTCTCCGTCGAGGCTTCGGCGGCATTGATCGCCCGCCTCTTGGAGGAGCGCTATGGAGAACAACCTCAGTTGGCGTAAGTCCAGCTACAGCGGAAACACCGGCGGTGACTGCGTCGAGTGCACCGTAACCGGCGGCGCAGCCTGGCGTACCTCCTCGTACAGCGGCCCGAGCGGCGGCGACTGCGTCGCGGTCTCCGACAGTTGCCCCACAGGAGCCGTCCCCGTCCGGGACAGCAAGAACCCGGCCGGGCCCGTGGTCACCGTCGGCGCCGACGCCTGGCAGGCGTTCCTCGGCGGCCTGCGGTAACTCACGCGGCCATTTCCCACAGCAGTAGCTCCGTGTCGGTCACGCCCACCGCCTCCGAGCCCCGCGCGCCGGTGACGCGGGCCGCGTCGCCCGCGTCGAGTCGTTCGCCGTCCAGGCGGACGGCGCCGCGCACGACGTGGACGTACACGTACGCCCCGTCCGGCACCGCCGTCCGCTCCCCCGGGGCCAGTCGGCGTACGTGCAGCAGTGCGCCGGCTTCGGGGAGGGCGTACGGCGTGGAGTCGGCGATGCCTCGGACGATCTCGTAGGAGGGCTTGCCGCCCGGCTCGTGCGGGGCCAGCCACATCTGGAGGAAGGTCAGGGACGTGCCGGCGGCGTTGCGCTCGACGTGGCGGACGCCGCCCGCGGCGCTGAGGTGTTGCACGTCCCCGGCGCGGACCACCGTCTCCCGTCCGGTGTTGTCCCGGTGGGTGAGTTCGCCCTCGACCACCCAGGTCACGATCTCGGTGTGGCTGTGCGGGTGTTCGTCGAAGCCGGCGCCGGGCCCGAGGCGCTCCTCGTTGCAGGCGATCAGGGCGCCGAAGCGGAGGTTGCCGGGGTCGTAGTGGGGCCCGAAGGAGAAGGCGTGCCGCGACTCGATGCCGGCGGCCGGGTCGCCCCCTGAGTAGCGCTCGTCGGCGCGGCGTACGTCCATCACGCCGTCCACCGTAGACCCGGCGGCAAGCGTCGCCGTCCCGATAAGGCAGTCTTGTCCCGTGCCCGAACCCGAAACCAGCAAGCCCGATGCCGCGGCGCACGCCGTCCATGACCACGGCCCGACCCTGAAGCGGCTGGAGAAGTCGGCCGGCTCGCTCGCCGCGCAGGCGATCACGCGGATGGACGAGACGCTGCCGTGGTACCGGGCCATGCCGCCGGAGAACCGCTCCTGGATCGGGCTGGTGGCGCAGGCCGGTATCGCCGCCTTCACCGAGTGGTTCCGGCGTCCGGACGCCCCGCAGGCCATCTCCACCGACGTGTTCGGTACCGCGCCGCGTGAGCTGACCCGGGCGATCACGCTGCGGCAGACCGTCGAGATGGTGCGGACCACGATCGAGGTCATGGAGTCCGCGATCGACGAGGTCGCCGCCCCCGGTGACGAGTCGGTGCTGCGCGAGGCGCTCCTCGTGTACGCCCGGGAGATCGCCTTCGCCACCGCCCAGGTGTACGCGCAGGCCGCCGAGGCCCGCGGCGCCTGGGACGCGCGGCTGGAGTCGCTGGTGGTGAACGCGGTGCTCAGCGGCGAGGCCGACGAGGGCGCGGTCTCGCGGGCCGCCGCCCTGGGCTGGAACTCGCCCGAGCATGTCTGCGTGGTGCTGGGCACGGCGCCCGACGGGGACTCCGAACTGACCGTGGAGGCCATCCGGCGGGCCGCCCGGCACGCCAAGCTCCAGGTGCTGACGGGGGTGCTCGGGCACCGGCTCGTGGTGATCGCGGGTGGCAGCGACAACCCGCTCGCCGTGGCCAGGTCGCTGATCGGCCCGTTCGCGCAGGGCGCCGTCGTGGCCGGACCGGTGGTGCCGGACCTGCTGGCCGCGACCCGGTCCGCGCAGGCCGCCGCCGCCGGGCTGAAGGCGGGTTCGGCCTGGCCGGACGCCCCGCGGCCGGTGCTGGCGGACGATCTGCTTCCGGAACGCGCGATGGCCGGGGACCCCTCGGCCCGTGACCAGTTGGTGGAGGAGATCTACAGACCGCTGGAGGAGGCCGGAGCCGCGCTCCTGGAGACCCTCAGCGTCTATCTCGAACAGGCGAGCAGCCTCGAAGGCGCCGCCCGGATGCTCTTCGTCCACCCCAACACCGTGCGCTACCGGCTCCGACGTGTGACTGACGTCACCGGCTGGTCGCCCTCCGATGTACGCTCCGCGTTCACACTGCGGATCGCGCTGATCCTGGGGCGCTTGGCCGATCGAGAGACGTAGGCCCTAGTCTTTTGTGGAGGGTCTACAAATCCCCCTCCCGTTCTTCGTCCCTGTCCCCACGGGCGGCCGTGCCCGTCTCCAAGAGAGAGTGTGAGAGTGCTCGTACTCGTCGCTCCCGGCCAGGGCGCCCAGACGCCCGGCTTCCTGACTGACTGGCTCGAACTTCCCGGTGCCGCCGCCCGCGTCGCCGCGTGGTCCGACGCCATCGGACTCGACCTCGCCCACTACGGCACCCAGGCCGACGCCGACGCGATCCGCGACACGGCCGTCGCCCAGCCGTTGCTGGTCGCCGCCGGTCTCCTGTCCGCCTCGGCGCTCGGTGACATCGCCGACATCGCGCCGGGCGCGGTCGCCGGGCACAGCGTCGGCGAGTTCACCGCCGCCGTCCTCGCGGGCGTCCTCGACGAGAGCGCCGCGCTGTCCCTGGTCCGCGGGCGCGGTCAGGCCATGGCCGAGGCCGCCGCCGTCAGCGAGACCGGCATGTCGGCGCTGCTCGGCGGTGACCCCGAGGTGAGCGTCGCGCACCTGGAGAAGCTCGGTCTGACTCCGGCCAACGTGAACGGCGCCGGGCAGATCGTCGCGGCCGGGACGCTGGCGCAGCTCGCCGCGCTGAGCGAGGACAAGCCGGAGGGGGTGCGCAAGGTCGTCCCCCTGAAGGTGGCCGGCGCGTTCCACACGCACCACATGGCGCCCGCGGTCGAGACGCTGGCGCGGGCCGCCAAGGAGCTGTCCCCCGGCGACCCGAAGGTGACCTACGTCTCCAACAAGGACGGGCGGGCGGTCACCACCGGCGCCGAGATCCTGGACCGGCTGGTCGGCCAGGTCGCCAACCC
Organism: Streptomyces ziwulingensis; assembly: GCF_039542605.1. Classification (NCBI taxonomy): domain Bacteria; kingdom Bacillati; phylum Actinomycetota; class Actinomycetes; order Kitasatosporales; family Streptomycetaceae; genus Streptomyces; species Streptomyces ziwulingensis. Next base: position 88,659 of record NZ_BAABIG010000021.1, on the reverse strand, counting down.
GGTCCGCTGGGACCTGTGCATGGAGACGTTCAAGGAGCTGGGGGTGACCGCCCTGATCGAGGTCTGTCCCGGCGGTACGCTCACCGGTCTGGCCAAGCGCGCGCTGCCCGGCGTGAAGACGCTGGCCCTCAAGTCCCCCGCCGACCTCGACGCCGCCCGCGAACTGCTCGCAGAGCACGGCGCGTGAGAAGGAGCATCGAGAGCATGTCGAAGATCAAGCCCAGCAAGGGCGCCCCGTACGCGCGCATCCTCGGCGTCGGCGGCTACCGCCCCACCCGGGTCGTGCCCAACGAGGTGATCCTGGAGAAGATCGACTCGTCCGACGAGTGGATCCGCTCGCGCTCCGGCATCGAGACCCGGCACTGGGCCTCGCCGGAGGAGACCGTCGCGGCGATGTCGATCGAGGCGTCCGGCAAGGCGATCGCGGACGCCGGGATCGCGCCTTCGCAGATCGGCGCCGTGGTCGTCTCGACCGTGTCGCACTTCAGCCAGACCCCGGCCGTCGCCACCACGATCGCCGACAAGCTGGGCACCGACAAGGCCGCCGCCTTCGACATCTCGGCGGGCTGCGCCGGCTTCGGCTACGGGCTGACGCTGGCCAAGGGCATGGTCGTGGAGGGTTCCGCCGAGTACGTGCTCGTCATCGGTGTGGAGCGGCTCTCCGACCTGACCGACCTGGAGGACCGGGCCACGGCGTTCCTCTTCGGGGACGGCGCGGGCGCGGTCGTGGTCGGCCCGTCCCAGGAGCCGGCGATCGGCCCGACGGTCTGGGGTTCCGAGGGCGACAAGTCCGAGACGATCAAGCAGACCGTCACCTGGGACCGCTTCCACGTCGGTGACGTCACCGAACTCCCCCTGGACAGCGAGGGCAACATCAAGTTTCCTGCGATCACGCAGGAGGGCCAGGCGGTGTTCCGCTGGGCCGTGTTCGAGATGGCGAAGGTCGCCCAGCAGGCGCTGGACGCGGCCGGAATCAGCCCGGACGACCTGGACGTCTTCATCCCGCACCAGGCCAATGTGCGGATCATCGACTCGATGGTGAAGACATTGAAGCTGCCGGAGCACGTCACGGTCGCCCGTGACATCCGCACCACCGGCAACACCTCGGCCGCCTCGATCCCGCTCGCGATGGAGCGGCTCCTGGCGACCGGCGAGGCGAAGAGCGGCGACACCGCACTCGTCATCGGCTTCGGGGCGGGTCTCGTCTACGCCGCGACGGTCGTTACCCTCCCCTAGGCACTCCGTACCGGATCATGCGTCCGGTGCGAAACGCACGCCACCCTCTGGAACACAACGAAGGAGCGCCGTCATGGCCGCCACCAAGGAAGAGATCGTCGCCGGTCTCGCGGAGATCGTGAACGAGATCGCCGGTATCCCCGCCGAGGACGTCGAGCTGGACAAGTCCTTCACCGACGACCTGGACGTCGACTCGCTGTCCATGGTCGAGGTCGTCGTCGCCGCCGAAGAGCGCTTCGACGTCAAGATCCCGGACGAGGACGTCAAGAACCTCAAGACCGTCGGCGACGCGACCGACTACATCCTCAAGCACCAGAACTGATCCTCCGGATCACCGTCCTGGGCTGACTGCCCCGCCACCCGGCGGTGGCGCCGTTCCCCGCCGTGCGCGGGGAAGGTCCTCCTCGCATACGTTGGAGAAAGATTCCCCGTGAGCCCGACCAATCGCACCGTGGTCGTCACCGGTATCGGCGCAACCACACCGCTGGGTGGCGACGCAGCCTCTACTTGGGAAGGCCTGATCGCCGGCAAGTCCGGCGTCAAGCCCCTGGAGCAGGAGTGGGCCGCCGACCAGGCGGTCCGCATCGCCGCACCGGTCGCGGTCGAGCCGACCGAGGTCATTCCGCGGCCGCAGGCCCGCCGCCTGGACCGGTCGGCGCAGTTCGCGCTGGTCGCCGCCCAGGAGGCGTGGGCGGACGCCGGTTTCGAGGCGAAGGCCGGCGAGGACCCCCAGGTCGACCCCGACCGGCTGGGCGCGGTCATCGCCTCCGGCATCGGCGGCGTGACGACCCTGCTCGGCCAGTACGACGTGCTGAAGGAGAAGGGCGTACGCCGCGTCTCCCCGCACACCGTGCCCATGCTGATGCCCAACGGCCCCTCGGCCAACGTGGGTCTGGCCGTGGGCGCCCGCGCGGGCGTGCACACCCCGGTCTCCGCCTGCGCCTCGGGCGCCGAGGCCATCGGCTACGCCATCGAGATGATCCGCACCGGCCGCGCCGACGTCGTCGTCGCCGGCGGTACGGAGGCGGCGATCCACCCGCTGCCCATCGCCGCGTTCGGCAACATGATGGCGATGTCCAAGAACAACGACGACCCGCAGGGCGCCTCGCGTCCCTTCGACACCGCCCGGGACGGCTTCGTCCTGGGTGAGGGTGCCGGTGTCGTCGTCCTGGAGTCCGCCGAGCACGCCGCCGGGCGCGGCGCCCGCGTCTACGCGGAGGCGGTCGGCCAGGGCATCTCCGCCGACAGCCACGACATCGTGCAGCCGGAGCCGGGCGGCCGCGGCATCTCGCGCGCCCTGCAGAACCTGCTGGACAACACCGACCTGGACCCGGCGGAGATCGTGCACGTCAACGCGCACGCCACGTCGACGCCGGCCGGTGACATCGCCGAGCTGAAGGCGCTGCGGAAGGTGTTCGGCGACGACGCCGACCACATGGCGGTCTCCGGTACGAAGTCGATGACCGGGCACCTGCTCGGTGGCGCGGGCGGTGTGGAGTCCGTCGCGGCGGTCCTCGCCCTGTACCACCGGGTGGCGCCGCCGACCATCAACGTCGTGAACCTCGACCCCGAGGCCGAGGCGCACGCGGACATCGTGCGGGACGAGGCGCGCAAGCTGCCCGTCGAGGGCCGGATCGCGGCGCTCAACGACTCGTTCGGGTTCGGCGGGCACAACGTCGTCCTGGCGTTCCGGAGCGTCTGACAGTTCCCGTGAACGGCGAGTGGCCCGCACCCCCGGTGGGAGCGGGCCACTCGCCGTTTTCGCTGTCCGTCGTCGGCCGGGTGACGGCCGGATGGCGCCCGGACGGCGGCCGGACGGCGGCCGGTGGGGGCGTCCTACACCACCTGGTGGAGCCAGCGGACCGGGGCGCCCTCGCCGGCGTGGCGGAAGGGTTCGAGTTCGTCGTCCCAGGGCTTGCCGAGGAGGCGGGCGATGTCGGCCGCCAGGTCGCTCTCGTCGTGCTGGGAGCGGACCAGGGCGGCGCGCAGCCGGTCCTCGGGGATGAGGATGTCGCCGTGGACACCGGTCACGGCGTGGAAGATGCCGAGATCCGGGGTGCAGCTATAGCGCTCGCCCTCGGCGCCGGTCCGGGGCTCGGAGGTCACCTCGAAGCGCAGCAGGTGCCAGCCGCGCAGCGCGGAGGCGAGCTGGGAGGCGGTGCCGGGCCGGCCCTGCCAGGAGAACTCCGAGCGCCAGGTGCCGGGCGCGGCGGGCTGCCGGATCCAGTCCAGGCTGACGCGCGTGCCGAGCACCCCTGCGACGGCCCACTCGACGTGGGGGCAGAGCGCGCGCGGAGCGGAGTGCACGTACAGAACTCCACGTGTCGTCACCGGAACCTCCGGGCAGAGCGGGACATCTCGGAACGGGCGGAACGGCAGCGGCCAGGGAAGCCGTGTTGAGGGCGAGGCTACCGTGCGGGGGCGCGGGGAGTGTGACGTACCGTCGGTCCCGGTACCGGGAAACCTCCGGTATTCACCCGGCAGGACGCGGACCGAGGAGGGGACGGGCATGGATCAGGGGACTCACCGGGACCGGGGCGGGCGCGGCCGGCGCCGCTCGCGCGCGGTCCTCGCCGTCCTGGCCGCGACCCTGCTCGGTGTCACGGGCTGTGAAGCCGGGGGCGGCGGCGCGGCGGCCGGCCGGTCGCCGAGCCCCTCGCCCACCCCGCTGTGGGACACCAGCCCCGCGTCGGTCGCGGCGGTCGGCGACTCCATCACCCGCGGCTTCGACGCCTGCTCGGTGCTGTCGGACTGTCCGACGGTGTCGTGGGCGACCGGCAGCAGCGGGAAGGTGGACAGTCTCGCCGTACGGCTGCTGGGCGCCTCGCGGGCGGCGGAGCGGAGCTGGAACTACGCGGTGACCGGGGCGCGGATGGCGGACGTGGCCGGGCAGATGACCCGGGCGGCGGCGCGGCGGCCGGAGCTGGTGACGGTGATGGCCGGGGCCAACGACGCCTGCCGGTCCTCCGTGTCGGCGATGACGCCGGTGGCCGACTTCCGGGAGGGGTTCGAGGAGGCGGTGCGGACCCTGCGCGAGAAGCTGCCCGAGACACAGGTGTACGTGTCGAGCATCCCGGACCTGAAGCGGCTGTGGTCGCAGGGCCGGACCAACGCGCTGGGCAAGCAGGTGTGGAAGCTGGGCATCTGCCCGACGATGCTGGGCGACGCGGACGCCGTGGACGCGGCGGCCGTCGAGCGGCGCCGGACCGTCGAGGAGCGGGTGGAGGAGTACAACGAGGTGCTCGCGGAGGTCTGCGCGAAGGACCGCCGCTGCCGCACGGACGGTGGCGCGGTCCACGACTACCGCTTCGGGACGGGCCAACTGAGCCAGTGGGACTGGTTCCACCCGAGCGTGAACGGCCAGGCCAGACTGGCCGAGATCGCCTACCGGGCGGTCACCGCGAAACGGTCCTAGACCGGCCGGGACCGGTCCTGGACTCGTCCTGGACTCGTCCTGGACCAGGCTTGTGGACCGGGGGGCCTGTCATAGAGTTCCGCACATGAACGAACTCTTCGGCACACTTTCCGACGGCACGCCCGTGCACCGCTGGACGCTCGAACGCGCGGGTGTGCGGGTGCGGGTCCTGTCGTACGGCGGGATCGTGCAGTCGGTGGAGGTACCGGACCGGGACGGGCGGGTCGCCGACGTGGTCCTGGGGTTCACCGGCCTGGAGGGGTACGTCGACCATCCGGGGCCGTACTTCGGCGCGCTGGTCGGGCGGTACGCCAACCGGATCGCGGGCGGGCGTTTCACGCTGGACGGGCGGCAGTACACGCTGGCCCGGAACAACTGGCCGAACTCGCTGCACGGCGGCGAGCGCGGCTTCGACAAGTTCGTGTGGGACGTGGCCCCGGTCGAGCACGGCGTCCGGCTGCGCCGGGTCAGTCCGCACGGCGAGGAGGGGTTCCCGGGGCGGCTGGAGGTGGCGGCCACGTACACGCTGGACGGGTCGGGTGCGCTGCGGATCGGGTACGAGGCGGTCACCGACGCGCCGACCGTGGTGAACCTGACCAACCACAGTTACTTCCACCTGGGCGGGGCGGGTTCCGGGCACGCGGGCGGGCACGAACTGCGGCTGGCGGCCTCCCGGATCACCCCGGTGGACGACGTGCTCATCCCGACGGGTGAACTCCAGGACGTGGCGGGGGGCCGCTTCGACTTCCGGCAGGCCCGCAAGACGGGGTCCGGCTACGACCACAACTTCGTGCTGGACAAGGGGGTGACCGAGGCGCCCGAGGAGGCGGCCGAGCTGTACGACCCGGCGTCCGGGCGGGTGCTGACGGTGGCGACCACCGAACCCGGCCTCCAGCTCTACACCGCCGAGCACCTCGACCCGCCGTTCGCGCCCGGCGACGGGATCGCGCTGGAGACGCAGCACTTCCCCGACTCGCCGAACCGGCCGGAGTTCCCGGGCACGGTGCTGCGGCCGGGCGAGGTGTTCCGCTCGGAGACGGTGTACGCGTTCTCGGTGCGTTGACCCCCCTGGGCGGCGGTGACCCGCGGCAGCGGTGAGCCCCGGCCCGGCTGTCAGGTGCCGGACCGGGGCTGTTCGGGGCCCCGGGGGGAGGGGGTACCGCCTCAGACGGTAATCGTCGTGGTGATCCGGCGGTCCGTGATCGACCGGCCCACCTGCAATGCGTACGAACCCTTCACAACCGACCAGGCGCCCGCCGCCTCGTCCCAGGTCTCGAAGGCGCGGCGGGGCAGGTCGACGGTCACCTCGACGCGCTCGCCGGGCGCGGCCACGGCGCTCGCGAAACCGGCCAGCACGCGGGCCGGGCGGTCGGGGCCGGGTTCGGCGGGGGCGAGGTAGAGCTGCACGGTCTCGCGGCCGGGGCGGTCGCCGGTGTTGCGCAGCCGGACCCTGGCCGTGGCACCGTCGACCTCCAGCGACTCGTACGTCCACTCGGTGTAGCCGAGGCCGTGGCCGAAGGGGTAGGCGGGGGTGCGGCCCTGCTTCTCCCAGGCGCGGTAGCCGATGAAGACTCCCTCGTCGTAGGGGAGTTTCCCGTCCCGCGGCACGACCCGGGTGACGGGGGCGTCGTCGAGGGAGCCCCAGGTGGTGGGGAGCCGGCCGCCGGGTTCGTGGGCGCCGGTGAGTACGTCGGCGAGCGCGGCGCCGCCCTCCTGGCCGGGGAACCAGCTCAGCAGCACGGCGGCGGCCTCCGCGCGCCAGGGCAGTTCCACCGGGGAGCCGGAGTTGACCACCACGACCGTGCGCGGGTTGGCGGCGGCCACCGCGCGGACCAGGTCGTCCTGGCGGCCGGGGAGGGCGAGGTCGGTGCGGTCGAACCCCTCGGACTCGACGCGTTCGGTGGTGGCGACGACGACCACGGCCGTGTCGGCGTGCCGGGCGGCCTCGACGGCCTCGGCGATCAGCTCGTCCGGGTCGCGGAGCGGTTCGGCGTGGGCGAGGGCGAAGGTGACGACCTTGATGGGGATGTCCGCGGGGAACTCGACGGTGTGGGTGAGGGAGACGTCGACGCTCTCCCCGGCGGTCAGCGCCACCTCGGCGCGGGGTTCGGGGGCGCCGAAGAAGGACAGGAAGGGGTCGTCCTTCTCGGGGCGCTGGACGCCGTCGAAGTACGTGGTGCCGTCGACGGTGAGGGCGAAGGCGCCCAGGCCCTTGATGCCGAAGGTGTGGGTGCCGCTCTCGCGCGGGGTGAAGGTGCCGGCCAGCTCGACGGTGTGCAGGGCGTCGTGGGTGACGCCCTCGGGCAGGTCGGAGCCCATCCACTGGAGGTGGCCGCTGGGTGCGGAGGCGGTGCCGATGACCGCGCCCGCCCGGTCGCGGCAGACGGCGCGCAGTTCGAAGCCCTGGCCGGCGGCGGCGAGTTCGGTGTGGGGGTCGGCGCCCAGGGTGTAGGTGAGGGTGCCTTCGGGGAGCGCGGCGGTGAGTCCGTCGAGCGGGGAGACGAGGTGCGCGGGGAAGACGGTGGCGGAGCCGCCGCCGAGGGCGCGGGCGTCGCGGGCGGCGGCGCCGATCAGGGCGACCGTACCGCCGGGCCGCAGGGGCAGCGCCCGGCGTTCGTTGCGGACCAGGACGAAGGAGCGGCGGGCGATCTCGCGGGCGAGGGCCTCGCCGTCGACGGGGGCGGGCGGCTCGGCGACGACGGGCTCGGCTCCGGCCAGGGCGCCGACGCGGGCGGCGAGGCGGAGCACGTTGCGCACGGCCGCGTCGACGTCGGCCTCCTCGGCCTCCCCGGCGCGCACGGCCCGGGCGAGGGCCTCGCCGTACACGGTCTGCGGGCCGGGCATGGCCACGTCGAGGCCGCCCCGGATCGCGGCGGTGGTGGAGCGGGCCGCCGCCCAGTCGGAGACGTTGAAGCCGTCGAAGCCCCACTCGCCGCGCAGGATCTCCTCGACGAGGTGCCGGTGCTCGGTCATCGTGGTGCCGTTGACGGAGTTGTAGGCGGTCATGACGCCCCAGGGGCGGGCGGCGCGGACGACGGCTTCGAAGGGGGCGAGGTACAGCTCGCGCAGGGCGCGGCCGGAGACCTGGTTGTCGACGGTGAAGCGGTCGGTCTCGGCGTCGTTGGCGACGAAGTGCTTCATGGTGGTGCCGACGCCGCCGGACTGGACGCCGGTGACGTAGGCCGCGCCGATCCGCCCGGTCAGGTACGGGTCCTCGCTGTACGTCTCGAAGTGCCGGCCGCCGAGCGGGGAGCGGTGCAGGTTGACGGTGGGGGCGAGCAGCACGTGGACGCCCTTGCGGCGGGCCTCCTGGGCGAGCAGGACCCCGGCGCGGCGGGCCAGCTCCGGGTCCCAGCAGGCGGCGAGCGCGGTCGGGGAGGGCAGCGCCACGGACGGGTCGTCGGCGGTCCAGCGCACGCCGCGCACACCGATCGGGCCGTCGGACATCACGAGGGAGTCCAGGCCGATCTCCGGGAGGGCGGGCAGGGTCCACATGTCCTGTCCGGAGAGCAGCCGGGTCTTGGCCGCCAGGTCGAGCTTGCCGAGGGCCCGGTCGACGGCCCGTTCCCGGGCGACGTCCGCACCGTCGTCGTCGCCGTCCCGTACTGCCCGTGCCTCTGTCTCCGCCACCGCGGCACCTCCTCGTCGAAGCGGTCACCGGCCGTCGGGGGCCGGTCGGTGTCCATCCTGCGCGCAGTACCTGGCGATCGGTAGGTTTCGTCACCCTGTCGTTATCTTCGGGGTACTCGTATGCCGTAGCGTGACGGCCATGACGACCAGGTCAAGGGGTGCGGAGCGGCGCGCGGAGATCGTGCGGGCCGCCCTGGAGGTGATCGCGGAACGGGGCTACCGGGGCGCGAGCCTGGCCGCCGTCGCCGAGCGGGTGGGACTCACCCAGCAGGGGCTGCTGCACCACTTCCCGACCAAGGAGGCGCTGCTGGTCGCGGTGTTGCGGGAGCGGGACGACTGGGACGCGCTGCCCTCCGGGCGGCTCCGCCTCGACCTGCTCGCCTCCCTGGTCGAGTACAACGCGATGCGTCCGGGCATCATCCAGACCTTCTCCGCGCTGCTCGGCGAGAGCGTCACGGAGGGGCATCCGGCGCGCGGCTACTTCACCGAGCGGTACGGCGAGGCGCGCGCCTCCATGGCGGAGCTGCTGCGCGCCGAGTACGGCGACCGGCTGCCGGGCGGGCTGACCCCCGAGCGGGCGGCGCCGCTGGTCGTGGCGGTGCTGGACGGCCTCCAGTACCAGTGGCTCCTGGACCCGGAGTCGGTGGACATGCCGGCCGCCTTCCGGGACTTCCTGACGCTGCTGGGCGAGCCCCCGCAGGGCCACGCCCCGTAGCGCACGTCACTTCCGCCACGCCATACTGCCGCCGTTCACGGACGCACCCCGCGGCGACGGAAGGGACCCGAATTTCCTTGAACGGCATACGTGTTCGGATCGGCGTACTGGGAGTGGCCCTGGCGGCGGGGCTCATAGCGCCGGCGACAGCGGCAACGGGGCCGGGGATGGCGGCGGGGGCGGAGGCCGCTGTGGGCGCCGCCTCCTCCCCCACCGTCGAGGAGCTGCGGCTCGACCGGGCGGTTCCGCAGGAGATCCTGCGGCGGTCCGGGTTCGACGCGGTGGCGCCCGCGTTCGCCAGGAGCCTCGACCGGGCCGGTTCCTGGGCCGAGGCGCGGCGTGTGGTCTCCCGGCAGGGCGAGGCGCTGTGGCGGCGGGCGGTGGACCGGGTACAGGGGCGGGGTCCGGCGCGCGGGGACCTGCCACAGGCACTGAGCCGGGACGACGACCGGCCGCTGTACTGGGCGCGGCTGGGCATGACCCGTGAACTACGGTCCTGGGACCCCCGGTTCGGGCTCGGCGAGGAACGGCGGGCCGCGCTGCTGTCCGCGCTGGAGCGGGCCTCGCGCGGCCAGGACGACATCCGGCTGCCGCGCGGCAAGGGGCTCAAGCGGGTTGTGGTCACCGGCTTCGACCCGTTCACCCTGGACCGGGACATCCGGATCTCCAACCCCTCGGGGGCCGCCGCGCTCGCCCTGGACGGCACGGTGATCGAGACGGCGGCGGGTCCGGCGCGGGTGGAGACGGCCGTGTTCCCGGTGCGCTGGCGGGACTTCGCCGAGGGGACCGTGGAGCGGGCGCTGCGGCCGTATCTGCCCCGGGCGGACCTGTTCACGACCGTGAGCCAGGGGCGGGTGGGGCGCTTCGACGTGGAGCGGACCAACGGGGCCTGGCGGGGCGGCTTCGCGGACAACGAGAACGTCTCGCGCACGGAGACGATCCCGGTCACCGACCCGGCCACCCAGCCGCAGTGGACGACGACGACCCTGCCGTACGCCGAGATCGTGGCGGCGGCGACCGGGCGGTTCCCGGTGTACGACAACACGAGCGTGACCGAGATCCCGGCGGGCGGGACCGTGCCGGTCGTACGGCCGCAGGGGCCCACTCCCGGCTCGACGGCGCGGGCCGGGGGCGGCGGGGACTACCTGTCCAACGAGATCGCCTACCGGGTGACGCTGCTGCGGGACCGGCTCGGGCTCGGCGACCGGCTCCCCGGCGGGCATGTGCACACGCCGGTGCTCCAGTTCGGGGCGGGCAACACCACCGAGGTCACCGACGCCGAGTTCGTGCGCGACCGGCTGGACATCGTGGCGCAGGTGCGGGAGATCGTGGCGGTGGCGGTCAGCGCGGCGGGCCGTACGGACCGGGCGCGGACGGACCGGGCGCGGACGGACCGGGCGCGGACGGACCGGGCGCGGGGCTGATCACGGGGCCGGCCGCCACGTCGCCCGCCGGATCGTGATCGCCCGCCCCTTCGCGGGTCTCCTCGCCCAGCAGTTCGCGGGCGAGGAGGGTGGCGCCGGCGACCGCGCCCGGCATCAGGAACACCGCGACGACCGGCACCAGGAAGGCGAGGCCCAGCGGCGTGCCGAAGCCCCAGACCAGCATCTTGCGGGAGCGCAGCAGGGCCAGGCGGTCACGGAGTTCGACGCCGCGCCGCTGGAGGGCGACGGAGGCCAGTTCCTCGGTGAGGAAGAAGCCGGTGACGAAGAACCCGATCACCGGCACCACCGTCTGCCCGACGACCGGGATGAAACCGCAGGCGAACAGCAGCACGCCCCAGACGAGGGCCCGCACGAGCACGCGCAGGCTGTCCCGGCCGGAGATCCACAGCTCCCGCCAGAGCGGCAGGTCGGACTCGGGGGCGATGCCGTCCGGGGAGACGTCCCGGTCGACCCGCTCGGAGAGGCTCTCGTAGAAGGGCTGGCCGACCAGCAGGGTCACCGCGGTGAAGGTGAGGACCGCGAGGAGCAGGGCGAGGGCGAAGAGGACGGCGGTGAGGAAGCCGCGGAAGAGGCCGAGCCACGGGCTCGACCAGTCGTCGGCGAAGGGGGTGGCCCAGCCGACGAAGTCCGCGCCCCACAGCGCCAGCGCCACCAGCGCCGCCGCGTACAGCACGAGGGTGATCAGGCCCGGCAGCAGACCGAAGCCGTAGCTCTTGCCGTGCCGGGCAACCCAGCGCTGGCCCTTCAGGAGATGGCCGAATCCCGCCCCAAGATCACGCATGGGCCGAACTCTATCGGCCGGCGCCGGGCCCGGGGACGGGGTCTAGGCAAGCGTGACCGTGATGTTGCCCCGGGTCGCCTTGGAGTACGGGCAGACCTGGTGGGCCTTCTCCAGCAGCTCCCGGGCGGTGGCGGCGTCGACGTTCGGGAGCGCGGCGGAGATCTCCACGATGATGCCGAAGCCCTCGTCGTTCTTGCCGATCCCGACCTTCGCGGTGACGGTCGAGCCGGAGACGTCGGCGCCCTCCTGGCGGGCGACGACGGCGAGGGCGCCCTGGAAGCAGGCGCTGTACCCGGCGGCGAAGAGCTGCTCGGGGTTGGTGCCGGCGCCGCTGCCGCCCATCTCCTTCGGCGGGTTGACGACCACGTCGAGCTTGCCGTCGTCGGTGGCCACCCGGCCGTCCCGGCCGTTCTCGGCGGTGGCGACGGCGGTGTACAGGACCTCGGACTGCTGAATCGGCATGCGGGGTGTCCTCCTCGTCGGTCCGCCGGGACTCGCGCCCACGATCACCGACGGATTTCGGAATTAACTTACCGCATACCGAAAACAACAGGGAAGGGTGAGGGGGTACGGGAGGGCGCCGGAGGCGTCAGAGCTTGACGATCATCTTCCCGGTGTTGTCGCCACGCAGGACGCCGAAGAACGCCTCCAGGTTGTTCTCGATGCCCTCGACGACCGTCTCGCGGTACTTCAGCCGGCCATCGCGGACCCAGGGACCGACCTCCTCGACGAACTGCGGCTGGAGGTCGTAGTGGTCGCCGACGAGGAAGCCCTCGATGCGGCCGCGGGTCTGGATGAGCCGGGCGAGGTTCTTCGGGCCGGGGGCGGGCTCGGTGTTGTTGTAGAGGGAGATCATGCCGCAGACCGCGATCCGGCCGTCCCGGTTGAGGGAGCCGATCGCCGCCTCCAGGTGGTCGCCGCCGACGTTGTCGAAGTAGACGTCGACACCGTCGGGGGCGGCGGCGCGGAGCTGGCCGCTGACGTCGCCGTCCTTGTAGTTGAAGGCGGCGTCGAAGCCGTACTCCTCCTTGAGGAGCTTGACCTTCTCGTCGGAGCCGGCCGAGCCGATGACCCGCGAGGCGCCCTTCAGCTTGGCGATCTGCCCGACCTGGCCGCCGACCGCGCCGGCGGCGCCGGAGACGAAGACCGAGTCGCCCTCCTTGAAGGAGGCGGTGCGCAGCAGACCGGCGTAGGCGGTCAGGCCGGTCATGCCGAGCACGCCGAGGTACGTCGAGAGCGGCGCGGCGTCGGGGTCGACCTTGACGGCGTTCTTCGCGTCCACGGCGGCGTACTCGCGCCAGCCGAAGAAGTGCAGGACGTGGTCGCCGACGGCGATGCCCTCGGCGTTGGAGGCGACGACCTCACCGACCGCGCCGCCCTGCATGACCTTGTTCAGCTCGAAGGGGGCGACGTAGGACTTGGCGGCGCTCATCCGGCCGCGCATGTACGGGTCGACGGACAGGTACAGGTTGCGTACGAGCACCTGGCCCTCACCGGGGGTGGGGACCTCGGCCTCGACCAGCTCGTAGTCCTCGGTCTTGGGCCAGCCGACGGGGCGGGCGAGGAGGTGCCACTCGCGGTTCACGGTGGGGAGTGCGGTGGAGTCGCTCATGTGGGGGCGCCTTTCTGCTGGAACGGATCGGGAGCGGATCGGGAGTGGATCGGTCAGTTGTTTCACTACCTGAAACAACCATGCTCCTGAACTTTTCAGCTTGTCAAACAACACGTACTACCCTGGAGCCATGGCCTCCGAGTACCCGACCCGCCGCCCCGACGCACTGACCATGGAAGTCGTGGAGCTGATCGGTGACGTCGTGGCCCGTTTCTACGCCGACTACGAGGAGGCGGCCGGCGAGCGTGCGCTGACCGGCGCGCAGGCGCGGCTGCTGAGCCTGCTCTCCCTGGAACCGCTCCCGATGCGGAAGCTGGCCAAACGCCTGAAGTGCGAGCCGTCGAACGTGACGGGCATCGTGGACCGGCTGGAGGCGCGGGGGCTGGTGGAGCGCCGCCCGGACCCGAACGACCGTCGCGTGAAGGTGGCGGCGGCGACGGAGGAGGGCCGCCGGGCCGCCCGCGACCTACGCGAGTCGCTCCGCTTCGCCCGGGAGCCACTGGCGGCCCTGTCGGGGGAGGAACGGGAGGCGCTGCGGGGGTTGTTGCGGAGGATGCTGGGCGCTGACGCGGGCCCGGAGGCCGACTCCCCCGCCTGAGACGCCCGCCTCCCGCCGGGGGCGTCTCACTCCACGTCGAACTCGTACCGCAATTCGTAGAGGTGTCCGGCCTTCACCATGACCGTCACCTCGACGGGACCGCCCTCGTCGCCGTGGACGACCCGGAGGGTGCGCAGGACCGGCGTGCTGCTGGTGAGGCGGAGGGCCTGGTACTGCTCCTGGGTCGGAATCCTCGCGGAGACGCGGTCCACACTGCGACGCGGGGGATGACCCAGTTCCGTCGGCAGCGCGGGGGCTCCGCCCTTGATCCTGCGGCGCTCCGCCAGTGCCGTACCCCGGGCGATGCCCACCGGGTAGTAGCAGTCGACCAGCTCCGCCGGCTCGTCGTCGATCATGAGGAGCTGGCTGCGCAGCAGCGCCGTGCCGTCCACCGGGAGACCGAGGGCGGACCGGACGTCGGCGGGCGGGCGGACCTCCGCGACGTCACGCAGGACGCTCCGGGCGTGCGTGCCGTGCCTGGCCGCCTCCGTGAGCCAGCGATAGGGCTCATCGGGGCTGCCCGGGGTCATGAGTGCGGCGAGGCGAACCGTCCGCCGCCGATGCTCCCGGACGGTGACCGAGGCTCCCGCCCTGCCGACCACCAAGCTCTCCTCCTTGAGAAGTCGCAGCGCCTTCTGCACTGTGGCGTTCGAGGCGTCGAAACGCTCCTTGAGTTGTGCCGTCGAGGGCAGACTCGATCCCGGCGTCAGTTCACCGCTCATGATGTCGTCACGCAGATCGGCCGCGATCCGCTCGTGCAGCGAGCGACGGTCGACGGCTTCCGTTTCTGCCTTGGGCACGGTCATCCGATCCTGATCTGGTAGCGCAGTCTCTGCCGTGAAGCAGGCATCACCATACGGTCGACCTGGATCGGACGGTCGTCGCGGTCCAGGGTCAGCCGGGTGAGCCGGAGGACCGGTTCGTCCGGCCCGGTCTCCAACGTCTGGCGCTCCTCCTCCCCCGGCAGCCCGGCCACGACGTCCTCGGTCACCAGGACTCCGACGTGGCCGAGTTCGGCGAGCAGGGTGACGGCTCCGCCGGGGATCTTCGCGGTGCGGGCGAGTGCGGTGCCCTGGGCGATGGGCATCGGGTAGTACGTGTCGGTCAGCTCGTTCGGCCGCCCGTCGAGGAGGATCACGCGCCGACGCACCACGACCGGCTCCCCCTCCTCGATGCCGAGCAGCGCCGCCACCTCATCGGGTGCCCGCACCTCGCCGGCGTGCACGATGCGCTGGCTCCCCCGGCCGCCGCGCGCCGCGGCCTCGGCGCCCCAGGCATCACCCTGTCCCTCCGCCCGAGGCATCAGATACGGCAAGGACGCGCTGACCCAACTGCTCGCACTCACGAAGCCCTCCTCACGGCCGGTACGGACCCCACGCGGACCCTCAACGTTAGGCGACTACGCCCACGCGTTCCCCGCGACATCGGCCACCTAGCCACTATTCGCGAAAGGCAGTATGGTTGCGATCGTCGGACGCCCCAGATCCCGAGGTGGCCCATCGTGCCCTTGTCACGGCAGTGTCGTTTCCCGCGCTCGCGCGCCTCTGTGCGCGACGCCCGTACCTTCGTCCGCGAGGTTCTCTCGGACTGGGGTCACACCGATCAGGTGGACGACATAACGCTGTGCGTCTCCGAGTTGGCCACGAACGCGCTCCTGCACGGAGCGCCGCCCGGCAGGGAGTACTGCGTGAGCCTGGGTGGCCTTCAAGACCCACGGGTCCGCGCGCACAGGAGCGGTTGACGCGGACGAGTCGGAGACTTCCGCTCAGGCTTCGGCGTGACGCGCCGTGTCAAGGTGTCGGCGGTCGGGCGCAGCGCAGTGCCTCGTCCAGCGCCTCGGGGCACAGCGTCGCCAACTCCGCGAGGAAGGATTCGTGCGAATGGAGGGACAGTGCCCAGCGGAGCAGTGACCTGCCCTCGGAGGTGCGGCCCCGCGCCTGGGCGGCCGCCACCAGCGCCCTGGCCTGCTGGGACGGTGCGGTGATGGTGCGGGCGACCTCTACGGCCCCGTCGGGATCGTCCACCTTGGCCAGTGCCTTGGCCGCGCCGACCCACGTCCCGGCGCGGTTCGCGGCGTCCGGCGCGGTGCGGGCGAGGCCTGCGGCCCGTCGCGCCAGCCGGACCGCCTCCTGGTTCCGGCCCGCTTCCGCCAGGGCTTCCGCCACTCCCGCCAGGGCGCCGGCGCCCTCCTCCCGCGACACGGTCTCCTCCTCGTCGGCGATGGCGTCCACCAGGTCGACCGCTTCGTCCGGTCGGCCGATCATCACCAGCGCACGTCCCACACTCACCAGTGCCCTGACGCGGCCGGTGGCATCGGGCGCGGTGCGGGCCAGGTCGGCGGCCCGGTACGCCAGACGGACGGCTTCCTCCGTCCGCCCCGCCTCGGCCAACGCTCCGGCCGCGGCCGCCAGCGCCGTCGCCCGGTCGTCCGGCTTGGTGATGGTGTCCGCGAGCCGGATGCTCTCGTCGGCGCACGGCCCCTTGGCCAGTGCTCTCGCCACCGCCACCTGTGCCCAAGCCCGCCATACGGGGTTGGGCGCGGTGCGGGCCAGGTCGGCGGCAGTACGGGCGAGGCGTACGGCCTGGTCCGTGCGTCCCTTCTCCGCCAGGATGTCGACCACGTCCGCCAGATCCGTCGCCTGATCGTCGGCGTCGACGTGGTCGCGGGCCTCCCGGAGGAACGTCTCGGTGAGCCGGTCCGCCTCGTCCCACTGCTCCAGCTCCGTCAGCACTCCCACCGCGCTGCCCAGCACCCTGGCCCGGGTCCCCGGATCCATGATCGCGGGCGCTTCGTCGACAGCGGTCCGGGCGAGCCCCACGGCTTCCCGGGTACGTCCCGTCCCGGCCAGGGCCCGAGCCAACCGCAGGACGCGGGAGGTCGTACGGGAGGGAACGGGTGCGGAGCGGGCCACGTCGATGGCGACATCGACGCACCGCGTGGCGTCGTCCGTCTGTCCGAGGTCGGCCAACACCCGTGCCACGTCGACCAGGGACGAGGCCCGGGCCGCGGGAGCACTGACGGTGAGCGCGGTCTCGGCGGCGGTGCGGGCGAAACGCGCGGCTTCCTCCGTCCGCCCGGCCTGCTGAAGGGCGGGCGCCACGAGCGTCAGCGTGGCGACCCGCGCCTTCGGGTCACTGACCCCTTCGACCAGGTCGGCGGCGGCCAGGCCGTGCCGTATCGCCTCTTCCGTGTGTCCGTGCGCCGCCATGGTCCGTGCCACGTCGCTCAGAGCTGTGGCGCGTGGCCCGGGATCGCCGATCGAACTCGCGAGGGAGACGGCTTCCTCCAGTCGCCCCGCCTCCACCCACGTCTTCGCCAGGCGAGTAAGCATGCTTACGCGGACTTCCGAAGCGTCCACGGTCCGTGCCGCCTCGGCGGCCTCATCAGCCAGACCGGCGGCCGCCACTCCCTGCCCCGCCTCCACGAGCACTCTCATCATGTCGGTCCACGCGCGTGACCGGCGCTCCGGATCACCGATCCGGCGTGCGGCCCGGACGGCTTCCTCCCGCCGGCCCGCCCTCAGCAGCACGAACGCCGCCCCGCTGTACGCCCGCCCCCTGTCGTCCGCATCGCTGAGTTCGTCCGCCACCTTCGCCGCCTCACGGGCCAGGTCGGCGGCCTCACCCGGCCGCTCCGTCTCCACCAACACCTGGGCCACCTCGACCAACGCCTCCGACCGGCGCTCCCCGTCACCGATCGTGCGCACGAGGCGAATGGCTTCCTCCCGTTGTCCCGCCCTCGCCAGCATGACCGCCAACGAGTGCGAAGCCTGCTCCCGGTGCTCCGCATAGCGCAGCGCGACAACCGCCCCTGCCGCGGTACGGGCAAGGGCCGCGGCCTCGTCCGGCCGCCCCGCTGCCACCCACACCTCCGCGACCTCGGCACCCACCCGGAACCCCTCCACCGTGTCCGTCATGGCGGACACCGCCTCGGCGGCCTCACGAGCGAGGCCGGCGGCCTGTTCCGGCCGCCCCGCTCTCAGCACCTCTCGCGCCACCACCACGAAGGCCCAGGCCCGCTCCCCCGCGCCGCCGATCGAGCGCGCCAGCGCGGCGGCCCGGTCGATCTGCCCCGAGACCGCCATCGCCTCGGCGCAGCTCCGGAGGGCCGTGTCCCGGATCGAGGGTTCGACCAGGGCGTGTACGGCGCTCAGGACGAGCTCCGCTTCCCCGGTGACCAGCGCTTCTCGCAGCACGGGCTCGAACAGCCAAGCCTCATGGGGGGAGAACGCCACCCGAGCGGTGAGCAGCGCCGCCGCCTTGCGGCCGTGCCCGAGTTTGGCCAGCACGGTGAGGGCCATGGCGGGAAAGCTCAGCGCCTTGTGCCCCAGTTCCTCGCGGCAGTGTGACAGGCGGACGCAGGAGACCAGGTCGGCCTCCGGTTCGGCCCGGTGCAGGGCGAAGGCGTCGGCGATCTCGGTGAGGGCCCCGGCGTCGCTTCCGGTGGTGAGCCACAACCGCTCGTGCCGTGCCGGGTCGGTCGCGAGGTCGGTCAGCCGTCGGGTGTCGCGCTGCTCGCGCAGCATCTGCGGATAGCCCGTCAACGCGTACTCCGGGGTGTCCGCCGGCCACCCCTGCTCCCGGTGGGAGTCGATGAAGTCGTGCACGCGCGACCGGTAGTCGCCCAGCACGGAGGGGCGCAGCATCTGGCGTGCGCCGACCAGGAGTTCCTGGTGCGCGAACGAGTACAGGGACGGGCGCCGGCCGTCGCTGAGGGTCCACTGCGCGGGGCGGAGCTGGAAGGAGCGCCCCGTCGCCCCGCCGAGGACCGCTTCGATGTGCCGGGCGGTACGGTCCCGGACCAGGAGCGCGAAGTCGGCGGCGCTGAGTCCGCCACCGGCCGCGGAGGTCAGGCCGACGAGGTCGAGGGAGACGCCTGCCGCGGCGATCATGGCGTTCAGGCTGCGTTCGGCGTCCTCGCGCACCACGCGGGCGGCGGCCGACTCGGCGAGGTCGTGGTTGATGAGGGGCGTACGCAGCGGATGGCCGGGGGACACATCGCTGGGCACGGGCGGGTTGGGCCGGCCGGCGACGATCACCCGCAGGCCGTCGGGCGGGGTACGCGGAAGCAGGCCGGCGATGCTGTACCCCGCGAAGGCGGACTCGACGCCGCTGTCCTCGTCCATGCCGTCGACCACCAGCACGAGCTGTCGCCCGCTGTTCAGGGCCCGCTCGGCGGCGCGGCGCAGAGCGTCGTGGAAGCCGCCGTACCCACCGCAGTCGACATCGCTGTCTTCCAGGTAGGCGCGCAACTGCTGTTGCAGCGTGGACAGGAAGGCGGTGCGGTCGGAGCGGCCGGCCAGCCGGGCGGTGATGAAGAAGGCCAGTACGTCGACGTCCGCCGGGGGGTTCAGGGCGAACTGTGCCATCAGGGCCGTCTTGCCCGACCAGGCCGGGGCCAGCCAGCGCCAGTACCCGGTGCCGTGCGGGTCCGCGCCGACGGCGAAGGCGCTCATCGCGGCGAGTTCGTCCTCCCTGCCCTCGAAGTGCGCCGCCGCGAGGATGCGGATCTCCGCCTCGTACACCGAAGGCGCCGCCTTGCTCGCGCCCCGCACGATCACGTCGCCCATGATCGTGGTGGTGCTGTTGTGGTCGCCGGTGATGACCACGCCGAGATCCCCGTCGGCGTCGACCGCCCGCTTACCCAAGGACGTCCCGCGCCCGGCCGTCGCCCCGGCGCCAGGACCAGGGCCGGTCTCCCTCTCCCGGACGGGTGACTCGGCGGTCCTGCGCGGGCCCCGCCACCACTTCACGACTCCTCGTTCTCGTCGCCGGTGACGGCGTGGCCGACACCCCCCGCGGCGGACACGCCCCGCTCTCCCGGGACGGCGGTAGCAGCGGTACCAGGGGAAGACGCGGGGGTGGGGGGCGCCGTGGACCGGAGGCGGTTGCGGTCGCCGGTGATCGCGCGGCCGACGCCGCCGCCGGACTGGACCGACCGGGCCCCCGCGGCCGGGGCGCCGGTGCGGAACAGGGCGAGCACGGAGACCACCAGGGCGAGCAGGCCCACCACCGCGCCCGCCACGCTCGCGGCCTGTCCGGCGGTGTCCAGATCCGCCAGGACCGCGACCGCCACCAGCGCGGCCGAGGCCAGCCCCGCCACCACCGCCGTCACGACGACCCAGGCCCGCGCCGCCCCTGACATGGCCATGTCCCCACCGTCTTCCCCGTGCCGCCCGGTCCGGGCGGTCCGGGCGGGATGACAGGACGGGACCGACCCGCTGAGTTCAGCCGTCAACTCCCGTTCCGGGCAACGGTATCCGCCCGGTCATGTCGGCAACCACTCGAACGGCCGCGGCGGCTCGCCCAGAAGCGCCACCTAGGAGCACCACCACAACACCTGATCGCACGTCTCCGAAGGCGTCGGGTCGGGCGATGTGGGGTCGTCGCTCGGGGAGGTGGTCGGGGGTGGTGTCGGGGTGTCCGCCGGGCCCGTTGCCGAAGGGGGCCGGTCCGTGGGGTCGGCCGGGGTGTGCGCCGGGGTGGTGGCGGCCGGGTTCCGGTCCGGCGGCGTCTCGTCGGCCGGGGTCGAGTCGCCCTCCGTCGGGGGCGCCGTGTCCGAGGAGGAGGACGAGGCGGAGTCCGAGGACGCGTTCGGGGACGGTGAACCCGTGGGTCCGGAGGTCTCGGAGGCGGGGAGGGACGTCTCGCCGGGCTCCCCCGTCGAGGTCCCGCCCTCGGACGGGTCCTGGTCCTCCGCCGTGGGGTGCGACGGTGGGTGCAGTGCGTCGGTGCCCAGTTCGGCGAGGCTCAGGCCGCCTGCCGCCAGGACGAAACCCGCCGCCATCAGCAGGGTGCGGCGGCGCCGGCGCCGGTGGGCGGCGGCCTTGCGGTCGCGGCGGCCGGCGCCCGGATCGGCCGGATCACCCTGGGCAGTCGGGTCGGCCGGGGCGTCGGCCGGGGTGGAGTCGTGTGCGTCGGTGGGCGGGAGGTGGTCGGCTGGGGTGCCGCACCCCGGGCAGGCGAGGGCGCCGTTGAGGTGCCGTCGGCACGGGAGGCAGTAGTCCATGACGCGGGAAGGTTAAGTTCCGCGCGGGGCGGGTTCCTAGAGCCGCCTGTGAAGGTTGTGTGGTAACCCGCCGTCACCCGGTGTATTCCGGCCGGACCGGGTTTCGAAACTCCCGAAACCGTTATGTGTCCTACCCATTGACACTCCCGCCGTGCTCTCCTTACTGTCACGCCAGCATTTCGAACGAGTGACGAAATATCGAACGAAGCGGAGGGCAACTGCCGTGCGCATCACCGGAATCAGCACGCACGTGGTCGGGACGCCGTGGCGCAACCTGACCTACGTCCAGGTGCACACCGACGAAGGGCTCACCGGAGTCGGCGAGACCCGGATGCTGGGGCACACCGACGCCCTCCTCGGCTATCTGAAGGAGGCCGAGGCCAACCACATTCTCGGCTCGGACCCGTTCGCTGTCGAGGATCTCGTGCGGCGGATGAAGTACGGCGACTACGGCCGCGCGGGTGAGATCGTGATGTCCGGCATCGCGGTCGTCGAGATGGCGTGCTGGGACATCAAGGGCAAGGCCCTCGGTGTGCCGGTGTGGCAGCTCCTGGGCGGCAAGGTCACCGACAAGGTGAAGGCGTACGCCAACGGGTGGTACACCACCGAGCGGACGCCCGAGGCGTACCACAAGGCCGCGCAGGGGGTCATGGAGCGCGGGTACCGGGCGCTGAAGATCGACCCGTTCGGGACCGGGCACTTCGAGCTGGACCACCAGCAGACCCTTTACGCCGTGTCGCTGATCGAGGCCGTGCGCGACGCGATCGGGCCGGACGCCGAGCTGATGCTGGAGATGCACGGCCGGTTCTCGCCCGCCACCGCCGTACGCCTCGCGCACGAGCTGGCGCCGTTCAAGCCCGCGTGGCTGGAGGAACCGGTGCCGCCGGAGAACCTCAAGGCGCTGCGGAAGGTCGCCGAGAAGGTCGACATGCCGATCGCGACCGGTGAGCGCATCCACGACCGGATCGAGTTCCGCGAGCTGTTCGAGGACCAGTCGGTCGACATCATCCAGCCGGACGTCGGCCACCTCGGCGGCATCTGGGAGACCCGCAAGCTCGCCGCCACCGCCGAGACCCACTACACGCTGGTCGCCCCGCACAACGTGGGCGGCCCGGTGCTCACCGCCGCCTCCCTCCAGGTCGGCTTCACCGCGCCGAACTTCAAGATCCTGGAGCACTTCAACGACTTCGCGGACGCGGAGATCAAGAAGGTCGTGAAGGGCGCCCCGCAGGTGGACCCGGAGGACGGCTGCTTCCACCTGTCCGACGCCCCGGGCCTCGGGGTCGAGCTGGACATCGACGCGGCGGCCGAGTTCCCGCAGCAGCAGGCCCGGTTCGACCTGTGGGCCGAGGGCTGGGAGCAGCGCAAGCCGAAGGGCGCCCAGGCGTGAGCACCGAGGTCGTCATCGACGCCCCCGGCGAGCACCGGGTGGTGGCACACACGCCGCGCGACCCGGCCGCCGGTGAGGCGCTGGTGCGGGTGCACGCCGTCGGCATCTGCGGCAGCGACCGCGAGGTCCACCAGGGCAACCGGCCCGAGGGGTACGTCCGTTACCCGCTCACCCCGGGCCACGAGTGGTCCGGCACGGTGGCGGCGGTCGGCGCGGGCGTGCCGGCCGGGCTGGTCGGCCGCAAGGTGGTCGGCGAGGGGTTCCGCAACTGCCAGGTCTGCGACCGCTGCCACGCGGGCGAGACGACCCTGTGCACGGCCGGGTACGAGGAGACCGGGTTCACCCAGCCGGGCGCCATGGCCGCCACGCTGACCCTTCCCGCCCGGCTGCTGCACGTCCTGCCGGACGACGCCGATCTGACGGCCGCCGCCCTGCTGGAGCCGGCCGCCTGCGTCGCCGCCGCCGCGCTCAAGGCGAACGCCCGCCCCGGCGAGCGGGTCGCGGTCGTCGGCACGGGGACGCTCGGCATGTTCGCCGTGCAGTTCCTCGCCGCCGGTTCTCCGGCCGAGCTGCTGGTCGTCGGCACCCGTGCCGACCGGGAGGAGCTGTCCCGCGGTTACGGCGCGAGCGACTTCCGGACCAAGGACCGGGAGCTGCCCGACGACTTCGACGTGGTGATCGAGACGGCCGGGTCGGCCGACGCGGCCCGCACCGCCGCCGCGCTGCTGCGGCGCGGCGGGCGGCTGGTGCTGACCGGCATCCCGGCCCCGGGCGCCGACGGCCTCGACCCGACCGACCTGGTGGTGCGGCAGGTGGAGGTGCACACCGTCTTCGGGGCGCCGCCGGACGCCTGGGCGCACACGGTCCGGGTCTTCGGCGCCGGACTGCTCGACCCGCTGCCGCTGGTGACGCACGAGCTGCCGCTCGCCGAGTTCGGCCACGCCATCGAGCTGGTGGGGTCGGGCGACCCGAAGGTCGGGAAGGTGCTGCTGCGGCCCCAGGAGGACGTGTCCCCGGGAGACCGGCCCCAGGGCGACCGGCCCCAGGGTGACCGGTCCCAGCGGCCCGAGGGCGGCTCCTCCCGGTCGTAGCCCCCAGTCGTACGCCGGTACGGAGGCGACCTGACGGCCCCCGTACCGGCGTACACCCGACCCGCACCGCCCGCCCTCGCCCGCCCGCCCTCCGCCGCCCGCCCTCGCCGCGCACCGCGTGCGGCACCTCGAACAACGAAGGACAGCTTGTGACCGACGCTTCCGCCCCGGCGGCCCGCCGGCCCGGTGAGCAGGCGCTCACCGCCCTCGGCCTGGCCGCACCCGCCCTCGATCCCGCCGACGCCTCGGCGCACTCCTTCCCCGGCGGCGGCCGCTGGCGCACCGAGATCCCCTCCTGCGAGGGGCCGGAGGCGCTGGCGGTGATCCTGAAGGAGTCCTCGCGGCTGGACGTGCCGATCCACCGGATCAGCCAGGGCAGCGGCGTCTGGATGCTCACCGACGCCGAGATCACCGAGATGGTCGAGGCCACCGCCGCGCGGGACATCGAACTCTGCCTGTTCACCGGCCCGCGCGGCACCTGGGACATCGGCGGCTCCACCCGGACCGACTCCGGCGGCGGGGGCCTGCGGGCCCGCGGCCACGACGCGGTCGCCGGGTGCGTCGAGGACGCCGTACGCGCCACCGGACTCGGGGTGAAGTGCCTGCTCGTCGCCGACGAGGGCGTGCTGTGGACGCTGCACCGGGCGCGGGCGGCCGGCCTCCTGCCCGAGGACACCACCCTGAAACTGTCGGCGCTGGTGGGGCCGGTCAACCCGGCCTCGTTCGCGGTGTACGAGCGGCTCGGCGCCGACTCCCTCAACGTGCCCAGCGACCTGACTTTGGATCACCTGACCGAGATACGACGGGTTTCGGCCGCGCCGATGGACATGTACATCGAGGCGCCGGACGATCTCGGCGGCTATGTCCGCATGTACGAGGTGGCCGAACTGATCCGGCGCGGCGCCCCGCTCTACCTGAAGTTCGGTCTCTCCAAGACCGCCGGGATCTACCCGTACGGCCACCACCTGCGGGAACTGACCCTGGCCACCGCCAAGGAGCGGGTGCGGCGCGGACGGCTCGCCCTCGACCTGCTCGCCCGGCACGGCGCGGACGGCGAGATGGCCCCGCTCGGCTCCCGACTGCCCGGCGCACTGCACAGGTTCGAGATCTCGTCATAACGTTCCGGAAACTCCCTTCTCAAAAGAAGACAGAGACGCGCACAATCCCACACACCTGCTCTCGGTCGATCCACCCCCACGTCTTGGCACCACCGGACCGAGCCCTGCACACACATCAAGGATGATGACCATGCGCAACCGCAGAGCCGCACTCGCCGCCGTCGCCTCGGCCGCCTCCCTCGCCCTGACCCTGACCGCCTGCGGCCAGAGCGGCGAGGGCGGCAGCGAGGAGGGCAAGGGAGAGGACAGCAAGGGCGCCACCATCGGCATCGCGATGCCGACCAAGTCCTCCGAACGCTGGATCGCCGACGGCAACTACGTCAAGAAGGAGCTGGAGGGCAAGGGGTACAAGACCACGCTGGTGTACGGCGAGGACGACCCCGACCAGCAGGTCTCGCAGATCGAGAACCTGATCACGCAGGGCGTGAAGGCCCTGATCGTGGCGGCCATCGACAACAAGTCGATGAACAACGTGGTGCAGCAGGCCAAGGACGCCGATATCCCGGTGATCTCCTACGACCGCCTGATCCTCGGCACCGAGAACGTCGACTACTACGCCTCCTTCGACAACGAGAAGGTCGGCGAACTCCAGGGCAACTACATCCTGGAGAAGCTCGGGCTGAAGGACGGCAGCGAGAAGGGCCCGTTCAACATCGAGCTGTTCGCGGGCTCCAACGACGACAACAACACGGGTTACTTCTTCCAGGGCGCGATGAACGTCCTGAAGCCGTTCATCGACGACAAGAAGCTGGTCGTCCGCTCCAAGCAGACGGCACTCAACCAGGTCACCACCCTGCGCTGGGACGGCGGCACCGCCCAGAAGCGCATGGACGACATCCTGACCTCGGCGTACAAGAGCGAGCGGGTCGACGCGGTGCTCTCGCCGTACGACGGCATCTCCATCGGCATCCTCTCGGCGCTGAAGTCGGACGACTACGGCTCCAAGAGCAAGCCGCTGCCGATCGTCACCGGCCAGGACGCCGAGCTGGCCTCGGTGAAGTCGATCATCGCCGACGAGCAGTCGATGACCGTCTACAAGGACACCCGCAAGCTGGCCAAGGTCTCCGCGGACATGGTCGACGCGCTGCTCAACGACAAGAAGCCCGAGGTCAACGACGAGAAGAGCTACGACAACGGTGCCAAGGTGGTGCCCGCCTACCTGCTGGACCCGGTAGCCGTCGACAAGGCCAACTACCAGAAGGTCGTCATCGACTCCGGCTACCTCAAGGCGAGCGACCTCAAGTAACCGCCTGCACCTAGTGATTGGAAGGCACGACCATGGCGGGACCCGTCCTGGAAATGCGCTCGATCGTCAAGACCTTTCCCGGCGTCAAGGCACTGTCGGACGTCACACTGACCGTCCGCCAGGGCGAGGTCCACGCCATCTGCGGGGAGAACGGGGCCGGCAAGTCGACCCTGATGAAGGTCCTCTCCGGCGTCCACCCGCACGGCACGTACGAGGGCGAGATCCTCTTCGAGTCGCGGACCTGCTCGTTCAAGGACATCCGGGCCAGTGAGCAGCAGGGCATCGTGATCATCCACCAGGAGCTGGCGCTGGTGCCCTACCTCTCCCTCGCGGAGAACATCTTCCTCGGCAACGAGCACGCCGACCGGGGCTTCATCAACTGGAACGACACCCTCAGGCACGCCTCCGAGCTGCTGCGCCGGGTCGGTCTGGACGAGCACCCCGAGACCCGCGTCGCCGACATCGGCGTGGGCAAGCAGCAGTTGGTGGAGATCGCCAAGGCGTTGTCGAAGAAGGTGAAGCTGCTCATCCTGGATGAGCCGACGGCGGCGCTGAACGACGAGGACAGCGGCAAACTGATCGACCTGATACTTCAGTTGAAGGAACAGGGCATCACCTCGATCATCATCTCCCACAAGCTGAACGAGATCCGTAAGGTCGCCGACTCGGTGACGATCCTGCGGGACGGCCGGACCATCGAGACGCTGGATGTGCGGGCCGCCGAGACCACCGAGGACCGGATCATCAGCGGGATGGTCGGCCGCGACCTGGAGCACCGCTTCCCGGAGCGCACCCCGCACGAGCCGGAGGAGGGCCGGGCACCGGCCCTGGAGATCCGCAACTGGACCGTGCACCACCCCATCGACCAGCAGCGCAAGGTCGTGGACGACGTCTCGCTCCAGGTGCGGCGCGGGGAGATCGTCGGGATCGCCGGCCTGATGGGCGCCGGGCGCACGGAACTGGCGATGAGCGTCTTCGGCCGCACCTACGGCCGCTACACCGCCGGTTCGGTCCTCAAGGACGGCGAGGAGATCCGTACCAAGTCCGTCCCGGAGGCGGTCAAGCACGGGATCGCGTACGTCACCGAGGACCGCAAGCACTACGGCCTGAACCTCATCGACACCATCAACCGCAACATCTCGCTCAGTGCCCTGGGCAAGGTGGCCAGGCGCGGGGTGGTGGACGAGCACGGTGAGCGGCAGGTCGCCGAGGGCTTCCGCAAGTCGATGAACATCAAGGCGCCGACCGTCTTCGAGCCGGTCGGCAAGCTCTCCGGCGGCAACCAGCAGAAGGTCGTCCTCAGCAAGTGGATCTTCGCGGGTCCCGAGGTGCTGATCCTGGACGAGCCGACGCGCGGGATCGACGTCGGCGCCAAGTACGAGATCTACACGGTCATCGACCAACTGGCCGCCGAGGGCAAGGCGGTCGTCTTCATCTCCTCCGAGCTGCCCGAACTGCTCGGCATGTGCGACCGCATCTACACGATGGCCGCGGGGCGGCTGACCGGTGAGTTCTCGCGGGCCGAGGCCTCGCAGGAATCGCTGATGCGTCAGATGACGAAGGACAAAGAGGTAACCCGATGAGCACGGATGTGACCGCCAAGACGCCGTCCCCGGCGCCGGCCGGGAAGGGCGGGGCGGCCGGCGGCGACGGCCTGCTCCCCCTGATGCTGGACGGCATGCGCCGCAACATGCGGCAGTACGGCATGCTGTTCGCCCTCGGTCTGATCGTGGTGCTGTTCGCGATCTGGACCGGCGGCGACCTGCTGCTGCCGCGCAACGTCTCCAACCTGGTGCTGCAGAACAGCTACATCCTGATCCTCGCGATCGGCATGATGCTGGTGATCATCGCGGGTCACATCGACCTGTCGGTGGGCTCGCTGACCGCGTTCATCGGCTCGATGGCGGCCGTGTTCATGGTGAAACACGATCTGCCCTGGCCGGTGGCGCTGGTGCTCTGCCTGGCGATGGGCGCGATCGCGGGAGCCGTCCAGGGCTTCTTCATCGCCTACGGCGGCATACCGTCGTTCATCGTGACCCTCGCGGGCATGCTGATCTTCCGCGGGCTCACCGAGATCTTCCTGGAGGGCCAGACCCTCGGCCCGTTCCCCGAGGGCCTGCAGAAGGTCGCCAACGGCTTCATGCCCGAGGTCGGTCCGAACACGAACTACCACAATCTGACGTTGTTGCTGGGTATCGCGCTGATCGCGTTCGTCGTGCTTCAGGAGCTGCGGGACCGCAAGCGGCAGCAGGAGTTCGCCCTTGAGGTGCTGCCGGCCAAGCTGTTCGCGCTGAAGCTGGTCGCGCTGGCCGCCGCCGTCCTGGTGGTCACGATGCTGCTGGCCAGCTACAAGGGCGCCCCGATCGTGCTGCTGGTCCTCGGCGTGCTGCTGGTCGGCTTCGGTTACGTCATGCGCAACGCGATCATCGGCCGCCACATCTACGCCATCGGCGGCAACCTGCCCGCGGCCAAGCTGTCGGGGGTGCGGGACAAGAAGGTCACCTTCCTGGTCTTCGTGAACATGGGCATGCTCGCGGCCCTGGCGGGTCTGGTCTTCGCCGCCCGCTTCAACGCGGCCTCGCCCAAGGCCGGACTCAACTTCGAGCTGGAGGCCATCGCCGCCTCGTTCATCGGCGGCGCGTCGATGAGCGGCGGCGTCGGCACGGTCCTCGGCGCGATCATCGGCGGCCTGGTCCTGGGCGTGCTGAACAACGGTATGAACCTCGTCGGCATCGGCACCGACTGGCAGCAGGTCATCAAGGGCCTGGTGCTGCTGGCGGCGGTCGGCTTCGACGTGTGGAACAAGCGCAAGGTCGGTTCGTAGTCCAGCTCGGGCCCCCGCCGTTCTCGGCGGGGGCCCGCTTCTTTCCCGGAAGTACAGGAGCCGCACACATGGAACTGAGCAGACGCACGGTCATCGCGGGCGCCGCCGCGGCGGGGGCCGCCGCCACCGCCGTCGGGGGCACCGCGCACGCCACGGCAGGACGCGGGCCGGTGAGGGAACTCTTCGGCACCCTCGCCGACGGCACAAAGGTGCACCGCTGGTCGCTGGCGAACGGCGGCACCCGGCTGAAGGTCCTCTCCTACGGCGGCGTCGTGCAGTCGCTGGAGACACCGGACCGGCGCGGCCGGTACGCGAACGTCTCCCTGGGCTTCGACAACCTCGCCGACTACGTCGCCCGCAGCCCGCACTTCGGCGCCCTGATCGGCCGGTACGGCAACCGCATCGCCAAGGGCCGCTTCACCCTGGACGGCAGGCAGTACCAGCTCTCCGTCAACGACGGCGAGAACTCCCTGCACGGTGGCGCGCTCGGCTTCGACTACCGGGTCTGGGACGTCGAGCCGTTCACCGAGGGCTCCGACGTCGGCCTGCGCCTGTACTACACGAGCGTCGACGGCGAGATGGGCTACCCCGGCACGCTCAAGTCGAAGGTGACGTACACCCTCACCCGGGCCGGTGACTGGCGCGTCGACTACGAGGCCGGCACCGACAAGGCGACCGTCGTCAACCTCACCAGCCACGTCTACTGGAACCTGGCCGGCGAGGGCAGCGGCACGATCGAGGACCACGAGCTGTCGATCGCCGCCTCCCGCTACACGCCCACCGACGCCGGTCTCATCCCCACCGGGGAGCTGGCGAAGGTCTCGGGCACCGCCTTCGACTTCCGGCGGGCCAAGCCCATCGGCCGGGACCTCCGGGACGGGCACCCGCAGCTCGTCCTCGCCAAGGGCTTCGACCACAACTGGGTGCTGGACAAGGGCAGCACCGCCCGCCCCGAGCACATCGCCACCCTGCGCGACGGCTCCTCCGGGCGCACCCTGCGCATCGCCACCGACCAGCCGGGCCTGCAGTTCTACTCCGGCAACTTCCTCGACGGCACGCTCACCGGCACCGGCGGCTCCGGCTACCGGCAGGGCGACGCCCTCTGCCTGGAGACGCAGCACTTCCCGGACTCACCGAACCAGCCGTCGTTCCCGTCGACGGTGCTGCGGCCGGGACAGACCTACCGGACGACGACGATCCACTCGTTCGACTCCTGACAGCCCCTCGGGCGAACCCCTCGGGCGAGCCCCTCGCGCGCCCCGGTCGTCACACTTCCCTCACCTGAGGTGAACGGCGGCGCACGCCGGTCCGTACTCATGGGCGGCCCGCGCTCCCCCCGCGCGGGCCGTCTCTGCTACGGAGGTCACCTTGGCCGGCGACGTCACCTCGCTGTTCCGCTCCACCGCGGCGCACAGCCCGTCGATGGCGGCGCTGGCGCGGGCGAGCGACGGAGCGGGGCCGGTGGACTTCTGCATCCCCTGCAACCCGTACTTCCCCACCCCGGCGATGTTCGAGGAGCTGGCGGGCCGGCTGCGGGAGATCATCACGTACTACCCGAGCGGCGCGGACACCATCACCGCCGAGCTGTGCGGCCTGCTGGGGCTGCCGCCGAGCTGTGTGGCGATGGGCAACGGCTCCACCGAACTGATCACCTGGATCGACCACCTGCTGGTCCGCGAGTCCCTCGCCGTCCCGGTGCCGACCTTCGGCCGCTGGACCGACCAGCCGCTGGAGACCGGCAAGCGGGTCGACATGTTCCCGCTCCAGGAGTCCAGCGGCTTCGTCCTCGACCTCGCGCGGTACGCCGACTTCATCCGGGCCCGGGGCACCCGGGTCGCCGTCGTCTGCAACCCGAACAACCCCGACGGCGGGTTCCAGCACAAGCACGCGCTGGTCCAGTTCCTGGACGCGCTGGCCGACCTGGACCTGATCGTCGTCGACGAGTCGTTCCTGGAGTTCGCGGACGCCGAGGCCGAACCGAGCGTGGTCCAGGAGGCGATGCTCCGCCCCAACGTGGTCGTGCTGCGCAGCCTCGGCAAGAACTTCGGCCTGCACGGCATCCGGTTCGGCTATCTGGTCGCCAACCCGGCGCTGGCCGGCCGGGTCCGTTCGATGCTGCCCAAGTGGAATCTCAACTCGTTCGCCGAGCACGTGGTGTTCATGCTCAGGGGGCACGGCGCCGAGTACGCGCGGAGCCTGTCGCAGGTGCGCCGCGACCGCCTGGAGATGGCGAGCCGCCTCTCCGCCCTGCCCGGCCTCACGGTCTACCCCTCCCAGGGCAACTTCCTCTTCGTGCGGCTGCCGGTGGGCGCCGAGGGCACGGTGGTACGGGACCGGCTGCTCACCGAGCACCGGGTCCTGGTCCGCGAGTGCGGCAACAAGATCGGTTCCTCCAGCCGCTTCCTGCGGCTCGTGGTGCGCCCCCAGGCCGACGTGCACCGCCTGGTGTCCGGCCTGGACCAGGTGCTCTACGGGGCCAGGGCAGGCGCCGCCGTACCCGAGGGGGCCGCCGGGGCCGGGGCCTGGAGCGGGGCCGGACCGGAGACCGGCTACAGCTCGGGCACGGCGGCCGTCGACCGCCTGGTGGGCCGGACCAACGGGTCGGGCCACCCGGTGATCACCGCCGGACCGGAGGCCGGCACCGGCACCGGCGTGCCGCTCCCGCTCGCCGCGCCGCCGGACCGGTTCCCGGCCGCCCGGTTCCCGGCGCCGCCGATACCGGCCGCGCCCCGCGCGCCCACCGGCCCCACCCCGCCCGGCGTCCCGGCCCGCGGTGGCCTCACCGCCGCGCAGGTCCGGGGCACCGACGGTCTGGAGGCGGCCCCGGCGACGGGCTGGCCGGGGCCGCCCGCCTGGCCCGACGCGGCGGGCATGGGCCGGACGGGCTGACGGGCTGACCGGACGGGCTGACAGGCTGACGGGCTGACGGGCTGACGGGCTGACGGGGGACCCGGCCCGGTCGGAGCGGATCAGACCGGGTTCAGCCGCCACTGCTGGCAGGCGTTGTTCAGCCACGTCCACTGCCGTACGTCGGCGGAGTCCGCGGTCGAGCAGTCGGCGACGTCGGCGACCTTGCCGGTGGCCTGGTTGACGATCCGGACGTGCCCGGCGTCGGTGGCGAGGAACCGGAACCGCTGGCAGGTGTTGTCCAGCCACGACCACTGGCGCAGGTCGGCGCCGTCCGCGCTGGAGCAGTCGGCGGTGTCCAGCGCCTTGCCGGTGGCCACGTTCAGCAGCCGGTGGGTGTCGTCGCCCAGATCCTGCAACCGCCACCGCTGATGGGCGCCCCCGTCGCAGGTGTACTGCGCCACGTTCGCCCCGTCGGCCGTCGAGGCCCCGGTCACCTCCAGGCACTTGCCGCTGTTGCGGTTGGTGAGGGTGTAGGTGGCCGCGACGGCGGACGGCTCGCCCGACGGACCCGCCGCGCTCGCCCCGAGCCGGACCGGCGTCCCGAGGTTCGGCGTGCCGTCGGAGTTCCAGGTGAACTTCTGCGCCCGGGTGGTCCGCCCGTTGTCACAGCCCTCCGAGGCCGCGTCGTTGGCGTGGTAGACGATCCAGCTCTCGGTCCCGTCCGGCGAGCTGAAGAAGCCGTTGTGGCCGGGCCCGTAGACCCCGTTGCCGTCACTGCGCTGGAAGACGGGCGTGGACTTCTTCGTCCAGGAGGCGGCCGCGGCCGGGTCGGTGCCGGTCAGCTCCAGTTGCCCCAGCTTGTAGTCGGGCGTCCAGCAGCCGCTGGCGGAGTAGACCAGGAAGGTCCGCCCGCCGCGCTGCAGTATCTCCGGCCCCTCGTTCACCGTGCCGCCCACGCGTTCCCAGCCGTACGTCGGCGTCGAGACGGTGGTGAAGGAGGAACTGACCGTGTACGGGTTGGACATGCGGGCGGCGACGATGTTCTGCGTCCCGCCGTTCACGCTGCCGAAGGCGTAGAGCCGGCCGCCGATGGTGGCGACCGTCGGGTCCAGCATCCAGGACGAGTTGAGCTGCCCCCGGTAGGTGTACGGCCCCATCGGGTCCGACCCGGCGCTCTGCAGGACGTGGCTGCGCTGGGTCGGGTTGTAGTCGGAGACGTTCTGCCCGGCGACGTAGTACAGGTACCAGCGGCCGTCGAGGTAGTGCAGTTCGGGCGCCCAGATGTTGCAGCAGCGGGAGGCGGCGTCGCCCTTCCACACCTGCACGCCGGGCGCGGTGGCGAGACCGGCCAGGGTCGGCGCCTTGCGGACGGTGATGACGTCGGTCCAGCTCGTCGTCACCAGGTAGTAGTTGCCGTCGTGGTACGAGATCCAGGGGTCGGCGCCCTTGACGGACTTGACGGGGTTGGCGAAGGAGGCGGCGCTCGCGGCGGACTGGCCGAGCGAGAGGGCCAGGAGCAGCGCCGCCAGCAGGGTCAGTAGGCGACGGGCCATCCGCTGCTCCAGTCCAGGAGGTTGATGCCGAGTTTCGGGGTGCCGTTGTCGTTGCCGTCGTAGTAGTGGTAGACGATCAGGTCGCCGTCGGCGTCCTTCATGACCGACTGTCCGCCGGGGCCGATGACGGCGCCGTGCGATTCGAGGACGGGGGTGCCGCCGTTGTTCGTCATCGCCACGCCGTTACGGTCGCGGTAGGGCCCGGTGACGGCGGTGGCCCGGCCGACCTTCACCTTGTACGTGGAGCCGGTGCCGGCGCAGCAGGTGTCGTACGAGGCGAAGAGGTAGTAGTACCCGTTCCGCTTGACGAGGTACGGGGCCTCGACGGCCTTGGTCCCGGTGGGGCGGGAGGCGAGCGAGTACCGCGTGGTGTTGCCGGTGAGCTGCTTGCCGGTGGCCGGGTCGAGCTGGATCATCTTGATCCCGGTCCACCAGCTCCCGAAGGAGAGCCACCACTTGCCGTCGTCGTCGACGAAGAGGTTCGGGTCGATGGCGTTGTAGTCGGACCCGGAGCCGGAGGTGTAGACGGTCCCGTAGTCGCTCCAGCTTCCCGGCAGGCCGGTGGCCGAGCCCGCCAGTCCGATGGCGGAGGTGTTGGAGCCGAACGACGAGACCGAGTAGTACATCAGGTACTTGCCGCCCCGGTACGAGATGTCGGGCGCCCACGCCTCCGGGACCGAGGAGTACCGCGACCACCAGCTCGGGCGGGCGGAGAAGGCGTCGGCGCCCGCGCTGAACGCGGTGCGGTCGGCGGACGTCTTGTGGGAGATGCCGCCGCCGGTGGCGTAGAGCAGGTACTGCCCCGACGCGGTGCGGATCATCGACGGGTCGTGGGTGACGACCGAGCCGGTGACGCGGCCGGGGTTCGGGTACGCGGACGCGGTGCCGGGCAGCAGGGCGAGGACGGCGGCGGCGGGGACGGCGAGCAGCGCGGTCCGCATCCGGCTGCGGGGGCGGGGGCGGGTCCGCGTGCGGAGGCGGGGTGGGGTGTGGTCGCGGGTGCGGCGGGGGTGGCTGCGGGTGCGGGTGCGGCTCATGGGGGGTTCGCTCCTGTTCCGTATCTCGAACGACGATCGCCAGACCGGACGGGCACGGAACCGGAACGTAGAATCGAACCCCTTGCGCGTCAACACCTCACGTCGATTTCGGCGCGGACGGTCCTTCCGCACGGGGCTGAGTGCGTGCCGGACCCCGCGTCTGCGGCGTGATCCCAACGACAGGCCCTACGCCGCAAGCCCGAAGCCGCAAGCCCGAAGCCGCAAGCCCGTTACGCCGCTCCCCACGCCGCGCCTACCGTCCTCGGCATGGATACGACCGGCATTCTCGACGAGGCGCTCCAGCGGCTGCACGGTTCAGGGCCGGAGAGGCTCGGGCGGCTCAGCAATCACGCGCCGATGGCCGTCGAGGCTCTGGCCGCGCACGGGCGGGCGGGCTCGGTGCACCGGTGGCTCGACCGGTACGCAGCCAAGCTGGAGGAGTTCCCGGCCGGCGTGGAGCCGGTCACGGACGGCAACTGGCGCTCGGCCCTCGGCGACGCCCGCCGCGCCGCCGACTGGATCGACCACTTCGGCCGCGAGATCGCCGGGCGTCCCTGGCGGGAGGTGCTGGCCGAGTGGTGGCCCCGGCTGCTGCCGGGCATGTACGGCGGCTCGACGCACCCGGTGATCCGGGTGGGCCACTCCGTCCGCACGCTCTTGGCCGGCGAGGAGACCGGACCGCGTCTGGTCGAGCTGGCGCACGGTCTCGGCTACTGGGCCGCCCGCCATCACGTCGTGGCGGGCATCGCCCCGCTGCCCGGCGCCGGCCGCGCCGCCGCGGCCCTCGACGCGGTGCCGCCCCTCGCGGAACGGGACGGCGGCTTCACCGCCCGGCTCGGCCGGGTCACGGGCCTGCCGGTGTGGTCGCCCGCGCCCGCCGGCCCGGACGAGGCACGCGTCCGGCTGCGCGAACTGGTGCGGGCGGCCACCCACCGGTACGCCACCCACGGCCACGGCGAGGCGACGATGCTGGTCCACGCGGCCACCGCCCCCAACGCCGTGCTGCGGACCCTGCCCGCGCTCCCGCCCGCCCTGTGGGTACCGAGCCTGGAGGCCGCCTGGACGGCAGCCGCGGCGGTGACCGCGATGTACGCGCCCGACACCCCGGTCGCGTACACCGCACCGGGCGCCTTCACCCCGGAAGAGGTCTTCGAGCGGGCCCTGGCCCACGGCGACGAACACGTCATCAAACTGACCGACACGGCCCTCGACATCGGCGACGAACGGGCCCTGGCGGCCGCGCTCCGCTCCATCGAACTGAGCGAACCGCCGGCCTGACCGCCGCCGCCCGGATCACGAAGTGGTCGCGGCCCCGGCGCCGTCGGGCGGACGGGATCTACAGTGAGGGGCAGTCAGTGACATCTCCATGTCCTGAACCATCGTCCGACGGGGGGGCGCACGGTGGATCCGATCGCGCTGGCGGCGGGAACCGCGCTCGTGGGCGCCATGGCCACGGACGTCTGGCAGCAGGTACGGAGCGCGACGATGGAGCTGTGGCGCCGCGCCCGGCCGGGGCACGCCGACGCCGTGGGAGCCGATCTCGACGACCTGCGCGCCCAGGTGGTCGCGGCGAGGACCAGCGGTGACACGGACACCGAGGAGGCGCTGACGGGCGCCTGGCGGCTGCGGCTGCACGCCCTTGTGGCCGAGGACCCGGCGCTGGCCGGCGAAGTGCGCCGGCTGCTCGACGA
The DNA here is from genome assembly GCF_039542605.1 of Streptomyces ziwulingensis. NCBI lineage: Bacteria > Bacillati > Actinomycetota > Actinomycetes > Kitasatosporales > Streptomycetaceae > Streptomyces > Streptomyces ziwulingensis. Next base: position 53,418 of record NZ_BAABIG010000021.1, on the reverse strand, counting down.
ACACCTCGCGCCGGCCCTGCCGGAGCACGAGGAGCGCCGCGTCCGGTCGGTCGTCATGCGCGTCGAGGCACGGGACAACTCCCGGGTCTACATGGCGGGCGGGGATCAGCACATCACGGGTCAGTGAACGCGCCCGCACGGCACCCGCCGCCGCGCACCGCCTCGGTCCGGGGCTCTGACCGGTCCGGAGCTTGACAGTCCGGTACTTTGCCCAACTCACAGCGGACTGCCAGCAAAGGCCCCTACGGTGCCGTGTTCATGACAGACAATGGAACCCCCCACACCCCCCACATCCGGCGCCGTACCGTCCTGCTCGGTACCGGCGCCACGGCCGCCGCGCTCACCGTGGGCGCCGCCGCCGCGTCCGAGGTGGTCGCCGGCAAGGAGGCGCCCCGGATCTCCCCCGTCGCCGCCGCGGCGGTCTGCACCCTCACCAAGGAGCTGACGGAAGGCCCGTACTACCTCGACGGGGCGCTGGTCCGCCCCGACCTCACCGAGGACAAGCCGGGCATCCCGCTGGCGCTGGTCCTCACCGTCGTGGACGACGCCACCTGCGCCCCGCTGGACGGGGCGCTCGTGGAGCTGTGGCACTGCGACGCGCTCGGCGAGTACTCCGGCTTCGTCGGCAACAACGGTCACGAGGAGCCCGACAACGGCACCTTCCTGCGCGGCGGCGTGCTGACCGGCGCCGACGGTATCGCCCGGATCACGACGATCTACCCGGGCTGGTACCGGGGCCGGTGCGTGCACCTCCACGTCAAGGTGCACACCGACGTCACCCTGACCCCGGACGGCTCCTTCACCGGCGGCGAGGAACTCCACACCGGGCAGCTCTTCTTCGCCGAGTCCCTCACCACCGCGGTCGCCCGGGTCGCGCCGTACTCGGCCAACACGGTGCCGCGCACCACCCTCCAGCGGGACGGCATCTACGGCAACGGAGGCGCCGCCGCGGGCCTCATGACGGCGACCGGCTCGACCACGGCCGGCTACACCGGCAGCCTCACCCTGGGGATCGACCAGGGCTGAGGACGCCCGGGTCGGCAGCGGTCAGGACAGCAGCCCGTCGGAGAGCCTGGCCCCCAGTTCCTGGGCGCCCAGGACGGTCAGGCGCTCCCGGGTGAATCCCCGCAGCTCCACCTCCAGGTCCGGCAGGTCCAGGAGGGGTCTCAGGTCCACGGTCTCCGGTGACCTGCCGCCCGGGTGCGACTCCAGGAAGAACTCGCGCAACGCCGGGAAGGTCCGGCGCAGGCCGGCCGTCCCGGCCGGGTCCTCCACCCCGACCAGCCGCAGGCTCCGGACATGCCGAAGAGGCACGGGAACGCGCAGGTCGGAGAGCGAGGGCACCTGGAGGGACAGCTCCGTGACCGACGGCATGGCGCCGACGGCCTTCAGGGTGTCCGCGACGTAACGGCCACCGCCGTACACCGACAGCGACTCAAGATCCGTCCAGCCCGACAGCGCGGCCAGCCAGCCGGGACCGCGCGTGGTCATCGTCAGCTCGCGCACCCCGGGAAGCGCCGTGAGCCTCGCCCAGCCGCCTTCCGGTTCGCCCGACAGGGCCAGCGTGCGCAGGCTCACCAGCTCGGGGAGGACCGCCAGCCGCGTCCCCGGCGCCTCTCCGAGGTGCAGGGTGAGGGAGGAGAGCGCGAGAGCGGACAGTACCGAGAGGTCCAGCGCGGCCGCCTCGGGTCCCAGCACCAGTCGTCGCAGGTCCGCCTGGAGCCGCAGGAAGCCGAGGTTCTCCAGCTCGCGGCCGGCGGTCAGTGCCAGCAACCTCGTGCCCGCCGTGGGCAGGCAGGCGTTCAGCTCCGCCGCCGAGGCCGGTGCCGACAGGTGGATGTCCCGCACCGAGCCGAGGAGCGGCAGACACCGCAGCTTGGCCACCGAGTCCACTTGGAGCGACGCCACGTCCACGCCGGCCAGCACCTCACGGGCGAACGCCTCGACCGGGTGGAAGTCCCAGGCGTAGACGACGCCTTGCCGGGCCGCCGCGTCCGGATGGGACGCGAACGCCTTGAGCGCCGCGCGGGCCAGGGGGCTGCGGATGAGCCCGAGCGCGTTCACGGTCAGGCGCGCGGCCAGTTCGTCCGACGGGTCCGGCGTGGGCAGCAGGTCCACCACCCAGTCGCCCAGTCCGGACACGTCCGTCGCCTCTTTGGAATTCATCGGGGGCAGCAGCTCCCGCAGGCACTCGCGGACCCGGTCCGACAGCGTGGCGTCCACGGAGAGCAAGCTGGTCACACAGCGGGCGGCCAGGGTGAGGAGGTGCCGGCGCCGCCCCCTGCCCTCGGCCGCCTCTCCCCGTTCGACCAGGCCCTCGATGAGCTGGTGGGCGTCCCTGCGCGTCGCGTGGCCGACGGCCAGGACGATCACGTCCTGCCACTCCTCCTTCTCCGCCCGGTCCAGCAGTTCGAGGACGTAGCCGCTCTCGTGGAACTCCTTGGCGGCCAGGAACTCCTGGAAGGTCCGGTGGATGAACTGGATCGCATCGTCCGTACGTTCCTGGAGCAGACCGCTGCGCTCCAGCAGGAAGCGCAGTACGCGTTCGGGAGTGGCCTGCGAACGGATGCGGGGCATGTCCCGCATGGCCAGCGCCAACTGCTGGGCGGCCACGACGTGGGTCATCTGCTGCTGTCCGGTACGCACCAGCCAGATGGCCATCCGCTGGAGCAGCGCGTGCTGCTCCTCGGAGTCGAGCGTCAGGTCGTCGGTGTCGCGGACCCCGCGTCCGGCGTCCCGGCCGCCGAGGAGCATGGCGAGGGCGGCCCGGTAGAGCGACCACCGGGTGGTGGGCAGCAGGCCCCGGCGACGCCGGTGCAGGGCGCAGATGACGGCGCAGAGCAGCGGAGTGCGGGCCAGCGCGCGCAGCGCGTCGTTCTCGTGCAACTGGTGCAGCAGCCCCTCCTCCAGGGTGTGCAGCAGCTCCTGTTCGCCGGCCAGCCGCCCACCGGCGAAGACGTGCTCGCACTCCAGGCGCGCGGCACCGTGCCAGGCCCTGACGAAGGCGCCGATGTCGTCGTCGCTCATCGGCAGCAGCGTCAGTTCGGTGAAGCCGTCCTGCGTCAGCCAGTCCTTCTCCACCGCGTCGGGCCGGACGGTGGCGAGGCAGCGGGTGAGGGGATAGCGGTCCAGCAGGGCCGCCAGCCAGCGGCGGGCCTCCTCGCGTTCGCCTTCCGGTACTTCGTCCAGGCCGTCCACGAGCAGCAGGCCGCGGCCCGCCTCCAGGACCCGCCCGACCCAGCCGGACGGTGCGCTGTCGGTGAGCACCCGCCCGGCGGTCAGCAGGTCGGACAGGGCGGGGAAACGTCCCCCGCGCGCGTGCACCTCCCGCAGCGGGACGACGAAGGGGATCAGCCCGTTCAGCGTGGCGAGGTGCTCGTTCAGGGTCGCGTTGGCCGCGTGGGCCGCGAGCCACCACACGAGGGTCGTCTTCCCCGCCCCCGCCGCGCCGCGCAGCAGTACCCGGGGCCGCTCGGTGAGCAGGGTGTCGACGCGCTGCGCCCGGACCCCGGGTTCCAGCCGCTCGTCGCGGTGGTCGTCGCTGCGGTACGCGGGTTCCGCCTCCAGGCTGAGGTAGGCGGTGTCGAGGTCCCAGCGGGTGTCGCCCCTGCCCAGCTCGTCGATGCCGAAGATCTCCGTCTTGCGGTACCGCGAGCTGAGGTCGGCGGCGTAGCGGTCCTCGAACCGCTCGTCCCGGGGGTGGGTGTCGACGACGTTCTCGATCTTCGCGTAGACGCGCGTGCTCGCGTCCGCCGTCGCCTTCACCAGTGCCTCGAAGGGCGTCGCCTCCACCCTGAGGTGCAGCCGGTCGCGCGGAATCCCGGTCACGATCCCCAGCAGGACCGCCCCGGCGAAGACGGGCGCCCCGGAGAGGCCCTGGAGGGGTGAGCCGGGCCGGCCGGCCTCGTCGGCGGCGGGCCGGTCGAGTTCGCAGACGAGGACCTTCCGCATCCGGCCGGCCATCGGCAGCACGCTCACGCGGTACTGGTCGTACTCCAGGTCCTCGCCCTCCTCGCCGTAGCGCTGGATGCCGGGGAAGCCGACGATCTGACAGTGCGGCAGGGGTTCCGCCGTGGCGACCCTGCCCACCCTGAGTTCTCCCATGGGGGCGGCGCGGGCGGCGCCGACGAGGGGCCGGTCGGCGCGCAGCAACGCCATGTCGACGTCTTCGCTCTCCCAGTGGACGGTGCAGGCGACCGGGGTCCGCTCCGAGGGGTGGATCGCCCGGACCGGTCCCCGCTCGACCACATGCCGTGCCGTCAGGACGTGCCGCCGGTCCAGCAGCACCCCGCTGCCCTGCCCCGCGCCGAGCACCACGACCACGCGGTCGAGTGCCTTGCCGCCGATCACGGGGCGTCGCTGTCCTGGCCGAAGCGGCCCACGCTCCCCCGGTCGGCGTTCCGTACCCGCCAGGGCCCGCCGGTACGGGCGTCGACCGCCTTCAGCGTGACGGCGACCCGGTGGGTGCTGACCGTCCCGCCGCCGCCGTCCACGCCGGCCTCCACCACCCACGCCTTGACCTTGAGGCCGCCCTTGAGCTCCTTGCGGAGTTCGACGCCGAACTCCAGTTGGATGTCCCCGACCTCGAAGGCCACGTCCTGGCCGGAGGCGCGGGCCGCCGCGGTGATCAGTTCGTTGCGTACCGCTTCCACGGCGTCGGCCAGTTCGATGCGGTCATCCTCGGACACGTCTCCCCCTGCGGTCGGTCGCTCGGAGGGCCCACGCTAGGGCCTGTCATGGTCGCCGGTCACCGGGTCGGCGGGTCCGGGGCGCGGCCGGGGGCATGAGGCGGGGCGGGGGTGGAACCCGCGGGTTGCGTGTCCGACCGCCGGGCGCGCGGAACGGAGCGGGCCGATGCCGGTCGATCTCGTGGGGTTCCTCGGTGTGGTGCTGCTGGCCTACGCCGTTCCCGGGCCGGACCTCCTCGTCATCGTCCGGGCGGCCGCGCGGCGGCCCGCGCTGGGCCGGGCGGCCGCGCTGGGTGCCCAGAGCGGGTTGTGCGTGCACATGGCCGCCGCGGCGCTGGGCCTGTCACTGATCGCCGCCGGGTCGGCGTACGCCTTCACCGCGATCAGGCTGGCGGGCGCCGCCTACCTGATGTACCTGGGCGTACGCGTCCTGCTGGACGCCCGGCGCGGCACCGGCGGCCGGGAGGCGCGGGGCGACGGGCGGCCCCGCGCGGACCAGGACGTCCCGGCGGCCGGCGCGCACAGCCGCCGCGGCAGTTTCCTCCAGGGCTTCCTGACCAACGTGCTCAACCCCAAGGCCGCGCTGTTCTTCCTCAGTGTCCTGCCGCAGTTCATCCGCCACGACGGCTCGCCCACCGAGCAGATCTTCCTCCTCGGCGCCCTCGACATCGCGATCGGTGTCCTCTACTGGCTGGTGCTGGTGCGGGTCGCCGCGCCGCTGCTGGCCCGGCTGAACCGTCCGGCGTTCCGCCGCCGGTGGGAACGGGCGACGGGGTGGCTGTTCATCGGCATCGGCGCCGGTGTCGCCGCGGCCGAGTGACACGTACCGGCTGACGGGCGGTCACCCCTTGGCGTGCCGTCGACGAGCGGCGAACGCTGGCCCGACGAAATCCGCGACCCGTCCTCCCTGCTCCCCGTCCCGGTGGAGGTGTCGGAGCAGGAGATCGACGGCGCCCTCGCCCTCATGGACACCATGACCGCCGACAATCTGACCGGCTTCCGCGACGAGTACACGGCCGCCCTCTCCGACATTATCGTCGCCAAGCGCGAGACCCGTGAGCCGACCGCCGTGCCGGAGCCGGCTGAGCCGCAGGGGCAGATCGTCGACCTCATGGCCGCGCTGAACGAGTCCGTGGCAAAGGCCCGAACGGACCGCTAAGAGCACGCCGACGTCCACGAGATGCCGAAGCGGACCGCGAAGAAGGAGCCAACGAAGAAGACCGGGGCGAAGAGGGCGGCCGCCCGGAAGCCGCGGTGCGCGTCCTAGCCGTCGACGAAGCCCGGCTGCACGTCGGGCGTGCACGCCGTACACGCCCGCACCCCGTCCGCGAGCGCCCGCCTGCTTCGTCCCTGCTGATGCCGTGGCGCCGCTTGCCCTTGTTCCAGCAGCCGCCGGGGGCCTGGACGGGCGGTGAGTCGCGGTTGAACCCGGCCTCCAGCAGCCAGTCCGGCGGCGCCGGCCGCGCGGCCTCACCTCGCTGCTGCTCGGCCTCCTGCCGCTCCTTCGCCGCGATCGCATCCCGCACCTCGCCCAGGAGTAGAGCGAGGAACGTCTCCAGAGTGGTGCGGCTGATCGCCCGCAAGTACGGTGTGCCGCGCCGTCGGAAACTGCCGTCGGAGCACAAGTTGGTCGAGGCCGGCGACGGAAAGCCGAAGTCGGTCGTCGTGCCTTACGACTGGTACGTGCAGCAGCCGGGCGCGGGTGAGCGGATCGTCAAAGAAGCGGCGTCAGGGCGAGAGGCGTAGGCGAACGGATGTCCATGGCCCCCCACAGACGTCGCCGGAAGAGGCTGCGGCGGAGCTTAGTGCGGCAACGGGCTACGAGCCCTTGGTCCCCTACCCGGGTCGCGTCCTCGACTCTTGGCCGGTCAAGTGCGCCACATGCGGCTTCGAGCGATCGGTGACCTTGAACCGCATCCGCGTCGGGCATCACTGCTCCCACAGGCAGATGACCGCGGCGAGCGCTCGGGACAAGGTGAAGAAGGCCGGGTTCGCGCCGCTGGAGCCCTACCCGGACAGCGCCGTCCTCTCCTGGCGTATGAAGTGTCGGCATTGCGGGCGGGATGACAAGAAGCGGCTGTCCGACCTGCGTAAGGGAGTCATCTGCAATTGCAGGCGGCGCGCAGCGGAGGCTGAGGCGGAGCTGCATGCTGCGGGGTACGAGCCGACGGTGCCCTTTCCGGGAAGCGGCTCGGGCACCATGGCCGTCGGTCTGTGGCCCTTCTGGCTTTCGGGGGTGGAGCAGGTACAGCGCCTTGGAGATGAGGCCAGCCAGGATCAGCACGCCGAAGAGGACGAAGATCCGCCACTCGCTGGGCTGCGGCATTCGGCCGCCGCTCTCGGTCAGGATCGCTTCGTTGAACGGGTGCATTCCGTCATGCCGCTTATCGCGGTGAACCTGGCCCCCAAGCCTTGATGCTGTTGCGGTTGTTCGTCCGCCAGCCAGGCATCTCAGAGACGCCGAGGCCCTCGGCCTTGAGAGCGGTAACAAACTGGTCGGCAGTCATATTGATCTCGGTGAGATCCGCTTCTAGGCGGTCATCGCAGGCCTTTTGAGATTCGGCTTCTTCCTTCCAAACCCGAGCGGTATTCGTCCGGAAAGCGGTGAGAATGACCACGGCAGCGGCTACGACGGTTACCAGTAGGACCGAGTAGGAGAAGAAATCAAAAAGGGGCATTGGGCTCCTTGAGGGCATAAGGAGGGTGTCGCCCAGATCGTGCGTGGGCCCGTTGCATGGCATGCGCATGACCGGTACAATCGACGCTTCCGGTGCGCCGAAATGGGAGGGTAGGCGGGTGGCGGATAGCAATGAGGAAGACGCGAATGGTAGCGAGAAGGAAGATGAAAGTGCGTCGTCTGAATTTTTCGATCTCGCGTGGGGAGCACTCGGGCTAGTTTGCGGCGGTGTTCTTTTCATAAAAACATTGCGAGTCATGGGAGTCGACCCGTCCGATGAAACTCCACACCTTTCGACCGCTCAGAAGACCCTTCTTTCGCTGACACTCCTTGGCCCGACGGCCCTTTTCTTTATAGCCTCGAAGTATGCCCGCAAGGAGGTGTACCGGAAAAGTACATGGGCGGCCTACTGGGGTGTGATGGTCACTCTTGCCGTTGCCGCATTCACCTTTCTGGGCACGCCGAACATTGACGCAATATTCAAGGTGTTGAAGGGGCAGTGACACTACGTGCTTATCCGCGCGCTCACGACTTAGACGTAGGCCAGAGATATAATCGGGATGTCATGGTCGGCTAGCGCACTCGCGTTCGTCTGACTGACGGTTTCCGGAAGGGTCGTCTGGGATCCCAGGTACCAGGCTCGCGTGAAGGGAATACCGGGCATGCAGAAATTCGCTGTCGCGATGGGTGACTCCTTCTATATATGGAAGAACGAGAAATCAGCCGTACCACAAGTAGTGAGGTTCCATGCCGCCCAGTAGCGGCCAGGCTTGAGCGTCGTGGACGGGACAGTCAGCGGAACAGCTCCGATATGGCCAGACGCTGTTCCACGAACTGGCGGAGCTTTTCCTGAACCTCCTGCCAGCGGGCTTCCAGGGCCTCCTTGTCGTCTCCCCGCGCCCCTTCCTGGTAGCAGGAAAAAGCCTGGTCAGTCAGCTTCTGGGTAGCGGACGGCGGCCTTTGTCAACAGTTCCAATTCGGCGCCGCGCCCACTTCTAACGTCCCCGTTAACACTAAACTAAGGGGGGCATTAATAGGTGCGTCAGGTTGTCACGACCCACCCGAAGGGGACCGAATGCCCGCCACCATTCAGCCGCTCCGAGATGCAGGTCGGGGGAATCATCCGCGAGGACGACCAGCGCCGTGAAGCTCTCGCCGCGACGGTGCGAAAGGCTCGGGAAAGCCTGTAGCCGATCTGGTCAGGCATTTCCGGTGACTGCCGCAAGAAGGCGCAAGGGTCACGCCGCCGCTGTCACGTCCCGTTGTTCGACCTGCCGCAGCTCGTCCAGCAGCCGCCGGTACTCGGCCCGCTGCACATCCGACAGCCGCGCATCCCTGTGTGAGAACAGGGCACGGATCGCGGCGTCCAACTCCTCGGCAGACCGCAGCGGACTCGAGGCCGGGGGAGAAGTGGGCATGATCCGAGTCCAGGCGGGCGGTCTGACAGGCGGCTACGGATTCCCGGCAGTCTGAACGCGGGCAGGGCAGATTTCGGCTGTGCATGGGGACCAGAACGAGCGCGGATACGCGCGGTACACGCTGACCGGGACGGAGGACGACCAGGTCTGGGGCGTCTGCACCGAGGCGGAGGGACTGTTCGGAGAATCCCAGCGCGGCACGTACGAGCTGTTCGGCTGGGTTCCGGAGGAATCCGGCGTACCTGCTTGGGTCGGCAGCCGGGTGTGGCTGGTGCCGGATGACGAGGCGCTCGACGCCTGGCTGCTGGAGGACGTGGAGAGTTCGGGGCAGGTCCCCGGGACGGACAGTCTCTTGCTCACCGGCCTGGACGACTGTGAAGGTCCGCCCGAGGGGCACAGGGGCCGTGTTCGCGTGCACGACGGGCACCGCTGGCTGGGATCCTGCCGTGAATTCGCCCGAATCCTGTCACCCGAGCGGGCGCAGCCCTCGCTTGTCCTCCGGGGGCTCGCGCAGAGTGATCAGCTGAGGGTGGCGCTGAGGAAGGGCACCCGGCGGGCGCTGGATCTGGAGGAAGCCGCTCTGGAGATGCGCGACAGCCGAGGTGAACTGCTTACTGATCGGCTGTTGTGGGCCACGGTCAGCGGCTGGCGCCCGTCCTCCCGCGGGGCGGGCCTGATCGACCTGGAACTCGACGGGGGCGGCTTCACACCCGTTCCCGAATACGCCCGGCCCATCTGGGAGCGGTGGCTCGCTGGGCCGCCAAACACCGTGAACGGTTGGGTCGGCCTTGATGCCCGCCGCCGCGGGGCCTGGCATGACCTCGTCCGAGAGCGGGCCTGCCGACGATCCCACCGTGACCGGCCATCCGGTCACCGCTACGAACTCGACGGCCGGCACGTCACCGACGAACCGGGCCTCTACCTGGCGCTCGGCGAGGCGGTGAACGGTCCGGGCGGCCAGCTCCTCACCTGCGGGGATGCGCTTGGGGGCAGTGGCACGATCCGCCGACTATCACCCTCAAGATCCGCCAACCGGGCTCCGCCGCTGAGCCAGTCCGCCAGGACCGCCCTGAACGGTCAGGGCAGCGGAGCAGCAGCGAGCTCCCTCAAGCCGTATGTCCCGTCGCGGCGGGGACAGTGGTACGGACAGGCAGGAGCGCCCATACCTGCCTCCCCTCGGCGGTCATCTCGGTGCCGCAGCTGTCCGCTCCGAGGTCACGCAGGCCGCTCAGCACATCTGCTGCTTTGTTGGTCCGGGCCTGCTGATGGCTAAGGCACAAGACGAGGGCCATGCTGTTCTGCTCAGAGAGGTGGATGCTGATGCGGCGGCCGCCGTCGGCCGCGACAGTGGTCGTCAGGAGCCGCACCATCTCATCGAGTGATGGAGGGGCGGTCATACCCCATGTGGCCAACTGGTCCGTCACATGGACAGATGCCCTGCCCGGCGCCCATGGTGAGGCTTCAAGCGTCCATGATGCGCCCCGACGGTTGCGCATGACGGGATGCCCGGCGCGGCCGGCGCGCTGTGGTACGGGGAGCCCTGCTAGGAGTTCACTGCGCGGCGGGTCGGGCGGCGGCGGAGACGGCGGTTTCTTCGGCGGTGGAGAAGTCTTCGGCGGATAGTCAGGCCTGTGCCGGATCGCGTCAGGTCCATTGTGTGGCCTGTCCATTGCCGCCTCCCCGGTCCGAGTTCCCATCGTAGGCCTGAAGCACGCTCCGAAGTCAGGCATTCTCGGAACAAACGCCAGGCTGGCATCGACCGCAGCCCTTCGGCGCGCAGTAGGCGCGGCGCCGCCAGCGATCGCGTACAGCTCCTGGAGGCCGCGTCCGGAGGGCAGCCTCTCGCTTGGCCGACGCTGTCCGGACAGGATCTGCTGCCTGAGGTCCGCGGCCGTCCGCTGGCAGGGAGGTGGCCGGGCAAGGGAGGCACTCGCCCGAGTTCGCTCAGCGCCGGCCGAGCAGGCGCGCGATGGCGTCGGCCGACGTCGCGGTACGCGGCCGCGGTCTACCGGGGCACCTTGACGGCCGAGTCGGACGGCGGCCGGCCGCTGTGGCTGGAGAACGCGTACACTGGCGGGTTTCCTTTCACCGGGTTCGCCGTTAGTTGACGGCACCCCCCTTGGCGTCGATCCGGCCGATCGCGTCCGGACCGGTCGTCAGCCCGTCCTGGGCCGTCCGCCAGGCGTCGTCGCCGGCGTGGAAGCGGGTGCGGAGGTAGGCCGCGCCGAGCCGGGCGATCGCGGCGACCCGGGCGGGGCTCTCGTCGGTGGTCTCGTAGGCGTCGTAGCCGTGGATGCCGCCGAGGAGGTGCTCCCCGCCGAACACGGTGAGCAGGGTCTTGGGGGCGGGCGCGAGGTGGTAGGGGTCGGCGTGCCAGTCCGGGCCGAGGTCGGTGAAGTGCGTGGAGTCGTCCTTGTCACCGGCGACGATCAGCGCGGGCGTGGTCATCGTGGAGTAGTCGATGTCCCTCAGGTACGGCATCGCCTCGGCCATCGGCTTGTGCAGGGCGTCGCCGCCCCGGCCGGGCGCGGCCAGCAGCACGCCCGCCTTGATCCGCGGGTCGGACTGGTCGACCTCCTCGCCCGTGTCGGGGTCGACGGTGCGGGCGCCCAGCAGGAGGCTCGCGGTGAAGCCGCCGAAGGAGTGTCCGGCGACGGCGACGCTGTCGTGGTCGATCCGCCCGGCGAGCTGCGGCACCGCCTGCTCGATCAGGTCGAGACGGTCCAGGACGTGGCTCATGTCCTCGGCGCGCGAGCGCCAGAAGAAGGGGCCGCCGGGAAGGCCGGCGAGTGCCTGGCTCAGCGACTTGGAGCTGAGGTGGGTGGGCTGGACGACGACGAACCCGGCGGCGGCCCACGGCTGGGCGAGCGGCGCGTAACCGTCGAGCGAGGAGAGGTGGTTGGCGTTGCCCTGCCCGTGGGACAGGAGGATGACGGGCAGGTCGCCGCCGGTCGCGGGCGCGGTGACCCGTATGTGGAGGGGCACGTGGCGGCCGGGCACGGGCAGCACCAGCGGGCTGAAGGACAGGGTCGGGGCGGGAGAGCCGACGGCTGCGGCTGCGGTGGCGGTGGTCGGGTCGGACATGAGTGGTGCTCCCCTGGGAAACGGGACCGGTAAGCGGAACCTTGCTCCGCTTACGATACGGAACAGCGTTCCGGTTAGCAAGCGGAGTATGGTTCCGGTTCTTGCACCAGTCGTTCGTCGGAGGGAGAGCACGGTGGTCGCAGCGGAGCGGTCCGGGCAGGCGCCGGGCCCCGGCAGGCGCGCCGACGCGGTACGCAACCAGCAGAAGCTGCTGGCCGCCGCCGCCAAGGTGTTCGTCGCCTCCGGCGTCGACGCGCCGATCCGCGAGATCGCGGCCGAGGCGGGCGTCGGGATAGGGACGATCTACCGGCACTTCCCGACCCGGGCGGACCTGGTCACCGCCGTCTACCACCATCAGGTCGAGGCGCTCGCCGAGGCCGGACCGGCCCTGCTGGCCGACGCGGACACCCCGTTCGCGGCACTGCGCCGGTGGATCGACCAGTTCGTCGACTTCCTGGTCACCAAGCACGGGCTGGCCGACGCCATGCGGTCCGACGACACCCGCTTCGCCGCGCTGCACACGTACTTCGTCGACCGTCTGCAGCCCGTGGCCACGCACCTGCTCGACGCCGCCGCCGCAGCCGGCGAGATCGGGCCCGGCATCCGGCCCTACGAGCTGATGCGCGGCATCGGCAACCTCTGCGTCGGCGGGACCGACGACCCCCGCTACGACCCCCGCCGGCTGATCGACCTGCTCCTCCAGGGAGTACGACAGCCCCGGCCGTAGCGCCGGTCCGGGCCCGGAGCCGCTTGGGCCCGCGCCCGCCCGCGACGGGTGTCAGCGCCGCCCGTACGCCCCCGCGTCGATGTCCTCCAGCAGGGTCGGCCCGGTGGGCGTCCAGCCGAGCAGTTCGCGGGTCCTGGCGCTGCTCACGGCGGCGTCCATGGTGAAGAAGCCGCCGATCCAGCCGAAGTGGTCCTGAACCTCCCCGGCGGGGAGGGACGCGACGGGCAGGCCGTGGGCACGGCCGATGGCCCGCGCGATCGCACGCGTGGGGACGCCCTCCTCCGCGACGGCGTGCAGCCGGGAGCCGGCCGGCGCCTTCTCCAGGGCGAGGCGGACCAGGCGGGCGGCGTCGCTCACGTGCACCGCGGCCCACCGGTTGGCGCCGTCGCCGGGGTAGGCGGAGACACCCTTGTCCCTGGCCACCCCGGTGAGGATCGAGACGAACCCGTGGTCGTCCATCCCGTGCACGGTGGGCGCGAAGCGCAGGCTCACGCTGTGCACGCCGCGTTCGACGAACTCCAGGGCGAGGTTCTCCGTGCCGCCGCGCGGCGAGTGGGGGCCGTGGGCCGGGGACGGGTCGTCCTCGGTCGCGAGCCGCCCCCGCGCGAGGCCCGCGACCCCGGACGCGAGCAGGAACGGCCGGCCGCTCCCGGCGAGCGCGTCGCAGACGGCCCGCACGGCGGCCCGCTCGGCGGCGTTGCTCGCGGCCTGGTCCGCGAAGTCGTGCTTGTTGGCCAGGTGGACGACGGCCTCGGCGGCCCCGGCCCCGGCCCGGATGCCGTCCGGGTCGTCGAGGTCACCGCGCCGGACCCGGACACCCTTGGCCGCCAGCGCCGCGGCCGAGGCGTCGGACCTGGCCAGTCCGGTGACCTCGTGACCCGCGGCGAGCAGTTCGTCGACGACGGCGGAGCCGATCCAGCCGGAGGCCCCGGTGACGAAAACGCGCATGACGTGCTCCTCGTGATCTCTCATGCAGCTCAGGCACCCGGAAGTGATGTCTGTGACTGACGTCAGTTACAGACATCACTGTACGCCGCGACGTCAGTCGCTGTCATCACTACACTCCTGTGCCATGGCGAGATGGCAACCCGGAACCGCGGCACGACTGCAGGCGGCCGCACTGGAACTGTTCGCGACCCGCGGCTACGAGCGCACGACCGCCACGGAGATCGCCCAGTCCGTCGGCCTGACCGAGCGGACGTTCTTCCGGCACTTCACCGACAAGCGCGAGGTTCTTTTCCACGGGCAGCACCTGCTGGCCGAGGCGCTGCTGGAGGGCGCGCGCGGCGCGCCGTCCGAGGCGTCCCCGCTCGACGCCGTCGCCCGTGCCCTGCGGTCCGCGGCGGCCTTCTTCCCGGCGGAACGCCGCCCGCACTCCCGTATCCGTAAGACGGTGATCGACGAGAACCCCGCCCTCCAGGAACGCGAACTGCGCAAACTGGCCGACCTCGGCACGACGCTCACCGACACCCTCCGCGCGCGGGGCGTCGACGACCTCGCGGCCACCGTGGCGGCACAGACCGGGGTCGCGGTCTTCGGCGTCGCGTTCACCCGCTGGGTCCGCGACGGCGAGGAGCGGGCGTTCGAGGAGATCGCGGCGGAGGTCTACGGCGAACTGCTCGCCCAGGCCGGGTCGGCGGCACCGGTGAGGTGACACCGGCACCGGCGGCGTCGTTCAGCCGCCGACCCGCTGCCCCCGCGCCTCGTCCTGCGCGGCCGCCGCCGGCGCCGTCCGCGCCGCCCGCGCCGCCCGTTCCCGGCGGTGTGCCCGTACCGAGTACGTCACCGCCGCCGCCCACAGCGCGTACAGCGCGACGTACACGCACACCGCGAGCGGGCCCGACAGGCCCGCCCGGTCGCTGTCGAGGAGGGTGCGGACGTTGGTGACGACGATGACGCCGCCGACCGCCGAACCGAGGACCCGGGGCGGGACCAGGCGGACCAGCCAGGCGGCGACGGGGGCGGCGATCAGGCCGCCGAGGAGGAAGGCCAGTACCCAGGTCCACTCGATGCCCTGGGAACCGAGGGAGAAGAGGAAGCCGGCGCTCGCGGCGACGGCCACCAGGAACTCGCTGGTGTCGATGGAGCCGATCACCTTGCGGGGTTCCATCCGGCCGCCGGCCAGCAGGGCCGGTGTGCCGACCGGGCCCCAGCCGCCTCCGCCGGTGGCGTCGAGGAAGCCCGCGACCACGCCCAGCGGGGCCAGGAACCGTTTCCGCGGCGGCTTGCCGAGGCGGTCCTCGGGCAGGCCGCGCAGGGTGAAGCGGGACATGACGTACAGGCCGAGGCCGAGCAGGATCAGGGACATCACCGGCTCGGCGACCCCGGTGGAGAGGCGGGACAGGACGGTCGCGCCGAGGAAGGAGCCGACCGCACCCGGGACGCCGATCCTCAGGACGACCTTGCGGTCCACGTTGCCGAACCGCCAGTGCGCGGCGCCCGACATCAGCGTGGTGCCGATCTCCGCGAGGTGGACGGTGGCGGAGGCGGCGGCCGGGTTGGTGCCCATCGCCAGCAGCAGCGTGGTGGAGGTGACGCCGTAGGCCATGCCGAGGCTGCCGTCGACCAGTTGGGCCCCGAGGCCCGCGAGGGCGAGCAGTGTCAGCGTGCGCATGGTGGTCCCGCCGTCGTCGTCGATGTCGCGTTGCGCGCTTCCGCCGCTTCCCCATCGGACTGGCAGGGAAAGCGGCTGCGATGCTAGGACACCAATCTGAGCGGGACCTGAGAGCCGGGAGCCGTCACACACCCCCTCTCAACTGCTCATATGACCATTCGGGGGTCCGCTGTACAGAATGGGCCCGCACATGAACAACGCATGAACCCGCGCCGGCAGGAGGCGCTCGATGGGAGGCGCTCCGCCTTGGAGCTGACCAGACGTACCTTCAGCGCCCTCGCCGGCAGCACCGGCCTCGCCCTGGTGCTCGGCGGCGGGAGCAGTGGCGCGGCGCCCGACCCGGCCGGGGACCGGACGGTGCCCACGGGTCGGGCGCCCGCGCCGCCCGCCGCCGACGGGTCCCGGCACGAGATCGGCCGGGACCGGTACTCGCTGCTGGTCGACGGCCGGCGCCTGGTGCTCTGCTCCGGTGAACTGCACCCCTTCCGGCTGCCGAGCCCCTCCCTGTGGCGGGACGCGCTGGAGAAGATGCGGGCGCACGGCTACAACGCGGTCGAGGTGCCCGTCCCGTGGAACGTGCACTCCCCCGCGCCGGACACGTACGACTTCACCGGCGTGCGCGACCTGGACCTGTTCCTGCGCACGGCCGCCGGGGCGGGTCTGTACGTGGTGCTGCGGCCCGGCCCCCACCTCGGCGCGGACCTCGACGGCGGCGGCCTGCCGGGCTGGCTGACGGCGACCGGCGCCGTGCCCCGGACGACCGACCCCGCCTACCTGCGGCACGCCGACGCGTGGCTGGCCCGCGTGAACGCGACCGCCCGCGCGCACCTGTACACCCGGGGCGCGGGCACGGTCCTGCTCTACCGGCTGGAGGGGGCCGGGGAGTCGGCCGACGCCCGCGCCCTCGCGGCGCACGTCCGCGACCGGGTGCGGGCGGACGGCATCGACGTACCGCTGACGACCGGGGACACCGGGGTGCGGCGGACCGGCGGCGCCACCGGGGAGCGGCGGCTGCGGCTGGCCGGGCTGGCCGGCGCGACGGTGACGCCCGCGGGCTCGCTCGCCTTCGGCGGGGTGTCGATGGGGTGGCTGGGCGCGCCCGCCCTGCCCACGGCGTACGACGCGGGGGCCGTCTTCGACGGGAGCCGCGGGCCCACCGAACGGCTCGCGCCGGTGCACCAGTTCGGGCACCTGGTGCGTCAGGTGCCCGACCTCGCCCGGCTGGCGAGGGCGGCGCGGGTGCGGGCGGCGGACCGCCGGGTGACCGTGCGGCACCTGGCCAACCCCGACACCGGCACCCAGGTGTACGTGCTGCGCAACGACTCCGGCGCGGACGTCTCCACCACCCTGCCGGGCACGGCGGTCGGGGCGCCGGTGACGGTCGCCGCGCACGACACCAAGCTGCTCGTCACCGGACTGGCGATGGGCGGGCGGCGGAGACTGGCGTACTCCACCGCGCAGCCCATGATGTTCCTCGGCGCGGGGCGGCAGGACATCGCGGTCTTCACCGGCCGGCACGGCGAACTGGCCCAGGTGGTCCTTGACTGCCCGAGCGAGCCGGAGACCATGCGGCTGGACGCGGAGGCGGCGTGGGCGTACGACCACGGCCGGCTCAACATCTCGGTGCCGCTGGGCGTCGGCGGTCTGTCCCGGGTGTCGGTGCGGGGCGGCGGGTCCGACCGGACACTGATCCTGCTCTTCGCCGACGACGCGACCTCGCTGCGGCTGTGGCCGTACGAGACCCCGTCCGGCAAGCTCCTCGTCTACGGTCCGACGCTGCTGCGCGGCGCCGCGCTGGACGGCGCCACCGCCCGGCTCACCGGCGACACCACCACCGCGACCGGCCTTGAGGTGTGGGGGCCGCGCGGGCTGACCGGCGTCACCTGGAACGGCGGCGCGCCGCGTACGTCGGTCAGCCGGGCGGGCAGCCTGCTGGCCGAGGGCATGCTGCCGGGGGCGCCCGCCGTGTCCCTGCCCGCGCTGGCGGGCTGGCGGCGGCGGAACGGGAATCCGGAGTCGGACCCGGACTTCGACGACACCGGCTGGACGGCCGCCGACCGCACCGACGCGGCCGGCCCGACCTCCGTGCCCGAGGGGCAGCCGGTCCTGTTCGCCGACGCGTACGGCTGCCATTACGGAGACGTCTGGTACCGGGCGCGGCTCACCGGCGCCGCCGGTCCGCGGGCCCTGTCCCTCGCCCACCGCACGGGCCCGGACGGCCTGGTGCTGGCCTGGCTGGACGGCGAGCCGCTGGGCGGCGGGCGGGGGACGGACGGCGAGGCGGAGACGGTCCTGCGCGTTCCGGAGCGGGTGCGCGGGCGGTTCGCGGACCGGGGCGAGGGCGTGCTCGCCGTGCTCGTCCGGCCCGGTCCGCACGACGACCGCGGCACGGCGCGCGGCCTGACGGCGGTCACCTTCGAGGGGGCCGCGCCCAAGGCGGAGTGGCGGATACGGGGGGCCGCCGCGCCCGATCCGGTGCGCGGGGCCCTCAACAACGGCGGCCTGCACGGGGAGCGGGCGGGCTGGCACCTGCCGGGCCCGGACGACGACGCCGGGGACGACGACGGCGGGGACGACGGCGGCGGCTGGGAGGCGGTGCGGCTGCCGCGCGGTGACCGGCGGCAGGGCGAGACCTGGTACCGGACCGGCTTCCGGCTCGGCCTCGACGCGCGGGTCGACGCGACCGTGGGGCTCGTCCTGGCGGACGGGGACGCCCGCCGCGCCTACCGCGCGCAGATCTTCCTGAACGGCTGGAACGTGGGCCAGTACGTCAACGACCGGGACGGCGCCCAGCACACCTTCGTGCTGCCCAACGGCATCCTGCGGCCCCGGGGCGGCAACACCCTCGCGCTGGCGGTGCTGTCGGACGGGACGACGCAGGCCGGGCCGGACGCGGTGCGGCTGACCTCGCTGGGCGCGGCGGCCGGAGGGGTACCGGTGGCACCGGTTGCCTCCCCCGGCCGCTGACCGCCCCCGGCCACCGGCCTCCCCCGGCCGCCCCCGGGTGTGGTCACGCCAGCCGGATCACGTTCCAGGAGAGCGGTTCCAGTGCGGCGGTGAGGGTGCCGTCCCGCAGGGCGGTGCCCGCCACCTCGTGCGGGACGACCCGCTCGGGCTCGGCGAGGGTGTTGCGGGCGTCGGGGTCGGCGTCCGCGAGGGCGCTGTGCTCCACCACTCCGGTCAGGCCGAGGCCGCCGAGGGTGACCTCCAGCGGCAGCGCCCCGGTGCGGGAGCGGTTGACGGCGAAGACGGTGACCGTGCCGTCCTCGGCGCGCACCGCGGTGGCGTGCAGCAGGTCGGCCTCGCCGTACTTCTCCGTCCGGTACGTCGGTGAGTCCACCCGGACGTCGAGGACCTCGCCGCGGCCGTGCTTCGACGCCTGCGCGAAGGGGAAGAAGGTGGTCTGCCGCCAGGCGGGGCCGCCGGGCTCGGTCATGATCGGGGCGATGACGTTGACGAGCTGCGCGAGGCAGGCGACGGTGACGCGGTCGGCGTGGCGCAGCAGGGCGATGAGGAGCGAGCCGAAGACGACGGCGTCGGTGACGCTGTAGTTGTCCTCCAGCAGGCGCGGCGCCTCGGGCCAGTCCAGGGCGGCGACCTGGGCGTCGGCTCTGGACAGGTACCAGACGTTCCACTCGTCGAAGGAGAGGTTGATCCGCTTCCTGGACTTGCGGCGGGCGCCTATGTGGTCGCAGGTGGCGACGACGTTCTCGATGAACGACTCCATGTCCACGGCGGAGGCGAGGAAGGAGTCGACGTCACCGTCGAGCGGCTCGTAGTAGGCGTGCAGGGAGATGAGGTCGACGAGGTCGTACGTCTCTTCCAGGACCGTCGCCTCCCACTGGGCGAAGGTCTCCATGGACTGGCCGGAGGAGCCGCAGGCGACGAGTTCGACGCCCGGGTCGATCTGGCGCATGGCGCGGGCGGTCTCGGCGGCTGCGCGGCCGTACTCCTCGGCGGTCTTGTGGCCGGTCTGCCAGGGGCCGTCCATCTCGTTGCCCAGGCACCACAGGCGGATGCCGAAGGGGTCCTTGTCGCCGTGGTGGACGCGCAGGTCGGAGAGGGCGGTGCCGGCCGGGTGGTTGGCGTACTCCTGGAGTTCCAGGGCCTCGGCGACGCCGCGGGTGCCGAGGTTGACGGCCATCATGGGCTCGGCCTGCGGGCCGATCTTCCGCAGGAAGGCGATGTACTCGGAGAGGCCGAAGCGGTTGGTCTCGGTGGAGCGCCAGGCGAGGTCGAGGCGGCGGGGGCGGTCCTCGGCGGGGCCGACCGAGTCCTCCCACTTGTAGCCGGAGACGAAGTTGCCGCCGGGGTAGCGGATCGCGGTGACGCCGAGTTCCCGGACCAGTTCCAGGACGTCCTGGCGCAGGCCCGCCTCGTCGGCGGTGGGGTGGCCGGGTTCGTGGATGCCGGTGTAGACGCAGCGGCCGAGGTGTTCCACGAAGGAGCCGAAGAGGCGGGGGTTGACTTCGCCGACGGTGAAGGCGGGGTCGAGGGTGAAGCGGGCGGTGCGCATCTGTTCCTTTCGAGGGGGGTCGCCGTCCGGGGTGCGCGGCCGGTCACTGGCCGGCGAGGCCCGTGTGGGCGACGCCCGCCACTATCTGGCGCTGGAAGAAGACGAAGACGACGATCAGCGGCAGGCCCGCCATGAGGCCGCCGGCCATGAGCTGGGCCCACTGGATGCCGTAGGAGTTCATGACGGTCGCGATGCCGTTCGGCATGGTCATCAGGTCGGGGTTGTTGGTCACCATGTAGGGCCACAGGAAGTTGTTCCACGAGCTGATGAAGGTGAAGATGCCGACCGCCGCGAGCGAGGGGCGGGAGAGCGGCAGGATGATCGTGAAGAAGACCCGCCAGCGGCCCGCGCCGTCGATGAAGGCGGCCTCCTCCAGCTCGCGCGGGACGCCCTGGAAGAACTTGTAGAGGATGTAGACCATCGCGGCGGGCGCGCACTGCGGCAGGATCATGCCCCAGTAGGTGTCGACCATCCCCATCTGCTGCACGGTGGTGAACAGCGGGACACCGAGCACGGCCGGGGAGACCATGAGGCCGGCCATCACCAGGCCCATCAGGGGGCCCCGGCCGCGGAACTCGGTGCGGGCGAAGCCGTATCCGGCGAGCGAGGCCACCAGCACCACCACGGTCGTCACGCAGACGGAGACGACGAGGGAGTTCACGAACCAGTTGGTGAGGTTGCCGGACTCCAGCATGGCCGACCAGGCCTGGCCGGTCCACTCCTTCGGCAGCCAGTGCGGCGGCACCTCGACCGCCTCGGTCTCCGACTTCAGGGAGGTGAACAACGCCCAGGCCAGCGGGGAGAGGAAGACCAGGGAGACGGCCGTGCCGAGCAGGGTGAGGACGATCTGGCTCGGCGTCCAGGGCCTGCGCGGCTCCTTGCGCGGCGCTGCGGCGGTGGTCATCGGCCGCCCTCCTCACGGTTGCGCAGCAGCCACATCCGCGCGAGGGCGACGGCCGCGATGATGACGAAGAAGATGATGGAGATGGCGGAGGCGTAGCCCACGCGGTAGCTGGTGAAGCCCTGTTCGAGGGTGTACTGCACGAAGGTGCGGGTCGACCCTTCCGGTCCGGGGCCGAAGTCCTGCATCACGACGGCCTGGTCGAAGACCTGGAGCGAGGCGAGGATCTGGAGGGCGACCACGAGGCCGGTGATGTTCCGCAGCATCGGCAGGGTGAGGTGCGCCGTGCGGTGCCAGGCGTTCGCGCCGTCCAGTCTGGCCGCCTCGTAGAGGTGGGCGGGGATGCCCTGCAGGGCGGCGAGGTAGAGCAGGAAACTGAAGCCGGCCGTCCACCACAGGGTGCAGACGACGACGGCGAGCATGGCGTACGACTTGTCGGTGAGCCACGCGGTGTCGATGCCGAAAAGGTGGTCGACCAGGCCGGTGCCGGGGTTGAAGAGCCACTGCCAGAGGTTGGCGGCGACGGTGGACGGCAGCAGGAACGGCAGGAAGAAGCAGAGCCGCCAGAGCCACTTCCCGCGTTCGATGTGGTGGGCCAGCAGCGCGAGGAGGAAGGCGAGCACGGTGATGCAGGGCACCACGAGCAGTGTGAACCAGGCGCTGTGGCCGAGGGCGTCCCACACCAGCGGGTCGTCCAGGGCCTCGCGGTAGTTGTCCAGGCCGACGAAGTGCGCGGCGTCGCCGGAGATGTTGGCGTCCGTGAAGCTGAGCCAGAGGCCGCGCAGCAGCGGCCAGATCACGAAGAGGGCGAACAGGACGAGGAAGGGGGCGACGAACCAGCCGCCGTGCTGGAAGCCCTGTCCGCGGCGGGCGGTCGTGCTCACGGCGGCGGTCGTCGCGCGCGCGGGGCGCAGGACGGTCTCGGCGCTGGTCGTCGTCATGCGGCGGCACCTCCCTCGGCGGCGGTCTTCCCGTCCATCGGGTTCTTCGCGGCGAGGAGCTGGGTGAGGGTGCTCCTCATCCGGCGGGCGGCGGCGTCGGGCTTCGCGGAGCCCAGCGTGGCGGAGACGACGATCGGGCCGACGCGCTGGGCGAGGATGCCGGTGGACCCGGCGAACCACACCTTGGGCTCGGTGGCCTGGTGGTCCATGGCCGAGACGTACTCGCTCTGCGGTTCCAGCTCCCGGTACGCGGCCGTGGACAGGGTCGGGGTGTGGGCGGGGAGGTGGCCGCCGGCCGCCCACTGCCGGGCGTGGGTGACGACGTAGGCGGCGAGGCGGTGGGCGCCCTCGTTGGCGGGGCCGCCGCGGTCGGCCTGGTGGGGCAGGACGAAGGAGTGCGACTCGGCGTGGGTGGCCCGCTTGCCGAAGACGGGTGGCAGCGGGGTGGCGCCGTAGTCGACTTTCGCGCTGTCGAAGACCGGCACGGACCAGTTGCCCTCCCAGACGAAGGGGCCGCCGTTGACGAACTGCTCGGCGCCCGCGCCGCCCGCGAAGCCGGGGTTCGCGTACCCCTCGGTGAGGTGCCGGCGCAGGAACTCCAGTACCTGGGTGGCCTTGTCGGTGTCGAAGGTGACCTCGGTGTGGCCGGCGTCGAACCAGGTGCCGCCGAGCTGGGTGTAGAAGGCGACGAAGAACCACCACTGGAAGTTCTGGTCGTTGACCCACAGGCCGATGGTCTGGAGCCCCTTCCTGGTGGCCTTCTTGGCCTCCTTCAGCACGTCGAACCACTCGTCGGCGGAGGTCACCGGGACCATCCGGCCGTCGGGGCCGAGCAGGCCCGCCTTCTTCAGCACGTCCCTGCGGTAGAAGCAGAGCTGGACGTGGATGTCGAGCGGCAGCGCGTAGAGCCTGCCGTCGATGACGGCCCGCTTCCACAGCTCGGGGCTGAAGTCCCGCTCGTGGACGCCGTACTTCGCGAGCAGGTCCACGTCCCAGGGGTCCAGGAGGCGGCCGGGTGAGAAGCCGGTGACCCGGCCCAGGTGCATCACGCCGAGGTCCGGCGCGCGGTTGCCCGCCGCGGCCATGGCGAGCTTGGTGTAGAAGGGGCTGCCCCACTGGAGGGTGGAGTCCTTCACGTCGATGCCGGGGTGGTCCTTCCGGAAGGAGTCCAGCATCGCGATCATGTTGTAGCCGTCGCCGCCGCTGAAGAGGTTCCAGTAGCGCACCCGGGTGTCCGCTCCGGAGGCGAGCGCGTCGGCCCCGGTTCCGAGCGCCGCGAAGCCGAAACTTCCGGCGACCGTCAGTCCGCCGAGTCCGGCGAGGAGTTGCCTGCGATCCAGGCCAGGTCGTCCCATGCCCTGCCCCATCTGTCCGTCCGTACCCGGCAACCCCGGGCACACGTCGTTCGAAATTTCGAATACCGCCCGTAACTGCGAACGGGACGGTAGGGTCGTCCGCCGGACGCGTCAATGGGTTGCGCACGGGTTGCGCGAGAAAAGCGCGGGGGTTGCGGGAGGAAAGCGGGCAACGGTGATTGTTGCGAAGTGAACGGACGGACCCGCGATCACGTGACGCGGAGCGCCGGTGACGCGTAACCTCGGAGCACTTCGGACGGGTGGCCAGAAGGGGGAGCGATGGACATCGGCGGCGCACGCGGGCGGCTGGTCCGGGCCGCCGCGCTGCTGGGGCGCTCGCGGAGCCGGTCCGCCCGCCGGCTGGCCACCGATCTCGCCGAGAGCATCCGCGCGCGGCCCCGCCCCCCGTACGGGGTCCAGGAGTTGTGCCGGGCGCTGTGCGAGGAGATGTCCGCGCGGCGCGGCGGGCGCCCGGTGGAGCTGCGCTTCGAGGCGTTCCCCGACGAGCTGGAAGTCACCGGGCTGTGGGTGGAGTTCCACGACCGCGACCTGGTCATCGTGGAGCAGCGGGCCGAGGCGGTGCAGCAACTGGTCATCCTCGGGCACGAACTGTGGCATCTGCACGCCGGGCACGCGCACCGCCACGGGCCGGGAAAGGCCGCCGCGCACGTCCTGACCGGCGGATCCACCTGGCGGGAGTCCGCCGTGGGGGTGGCGGCCCGGGACGGCTCCCGGCAGGCCGACGAGGCCGACGCCGACGGCTTCGGGCACCGGCTGGCCGCGGCGCTGCGGCCCTACCTCACCGGCCCTCGGGCCGTACCGCCGCCGGGGCCGGTGCAGCGGTCCCTGGGCTACCGCGGCGGGGGGAGCGGACGGCGGTGACCCCCGTGCGCGCGGCCCTCGACGCCACCGACAGCGTCGGCGGCATCTCGGCCCTCTTCTGGCTGCCCATCGTGGCCCTGGCCGTCGCCCTCGTCATCAAGGTGCCCAGCCTGGTCAAGCTGTGGCGGGACCCGATGCTGCGGGCCGTGGGCGGACTGCTCCTCTTCGCCTGCGCCGTCTTCGTCTTCGCCTCCCCCGCGGTCATCGGCTGGACCAACCGGATCACCGGCGTCCCCAACCTCGCCGCCCCTTTGGTGTACTCGCTGCTCACCGCGTTGTGCGCGTCCTGGCTGCTGCTCATCGTGGCCTGGCGCAACGGACTGACCGACCGCTCGGCCGCCACCCGCCGCACGGCCCGGTGGGTCGTCTTCGCCTACGCCGGGGTGGTCGCCGCCCTGTGGGTGCTCTTCGTCCTCGCCGACGTCCCCGTGGAACGCCGCCGCGACCTGGACACGTACTACGCCACCACGCCGTTCATGCGGGAGAGCATCCTGCTCTACCTGACCGCGCACACCGTGGCGTCCTCGATCACCGCCCGGCTGATCTGGAACTGGGTGCGCACCGACGGCCTGGACGCCTGGCTGCGCTGGGGCCTGCGGCTGTTGGGCTTCGGCTACGCCTCGAACCTGCTCTTCGGCGCGGCCAAGCTCACCGCCGTCACCGCCCGGCTGACCGGGCACGACCTGGACCGGCTCTCCACCGACCTGGCGCCGACGGCCGCGTGCGTGTCGGCCACCCTGGTCGCGATCGGCTTCATCCTGCCGCACTCCGGCCAGTACCTGCGCGAACGCCGGCGGGTCCGGCTCGCCCACCGGCGGCTGCGGCCGCTGTACCTGCTGGCCCGTCAGGTCAACGCCGGGCGGGCGCCCCGCACGCCGCGCGCCACCGCCGAGATGCGGCTGATCCGCCGCGAGACCTTCATCCGCGACGCGCTGCTCCAGCTCGCCCGGCACCTGGACGAGAAGCTGCGCGAGCGGTCGTACGCCGCCGCCCTCGGCCTCGGTCACCCGGCCGGGCGGGCCAAGGCGCTGGCCGCGGGCGTCACGGTGCTGGCCGCCGTCGAGGCCCGGGAGCGGGCACCGCGGATCGACTGCGCCGCCACCCCCTCCGGACCCGAGACCGCCTACCTGCTCCAGGAGATCCAGGCCGTCTCCCAGGCCCTGCGCCACCGCTCGGACATCGAGGCGGTACGTGCCCGGGCGTCGTCCACCGGCAGAGAGAACCTCCCCGCATGACAGAACGCACCCTCCCCGCCAGAACCGCTGTCGTCCTGGGGGGATCGCACACCGGCATGCTCGCGGCCGCCGCCCTCGCCGACACCGCCGACCGGGTCGTCGTCGTGGAGCGGGACGCCCTGCCCGCGGGCGCCGAGCCCCGCAGCGGGCTGCCCCAGGCACGCCACGCCCACATGCTCTGGTCGGGCGGGGCCCGGGCGGTCGAGGAGCTGCTGCCGGGCGTCCGCGAGCGGCTGCGCGAGGCGGGTGCCCACCGGCTGCCGGTCACCTCCGACATGGTCATCATGGGGCCGCGCGGCTGGTTCCGGCGCTGGGCCGAGTCCCACCACGTCCTGCTGGCCGGACGCGACCTGCTGGACGCCACGATCCGCGCCCGGGTCCTGGAGGAGAAGCGGATCGAGGTCGTGGAGCGGACCGAGGCGGTCGGGCTCGTGGGGACCGCCGCCGCCGTCACCGGCGTACGCGTCCGGCCGCACCACGGTCCCGCGCACACCCTGGACGCCGACCTGGTGGTGGACGCCACCGGCCGGGGCTCCCGGGCCTCGCGGTGGCTCTCCGGGCTCGGGCTGCCCGAGGCGGAGCGGCGCGAGGTCGACTCCGGGCTCGCCTACGCCAGCCGTCTCTTCCTCGCCCCCGAGGGCGCGCGGGAGCACTTCCCGGTCGTCAACGTGCAGCCCGACCCGCGCGCGGGCGGCCCCGGCCGGGCGGGTTTCCTGCTGCCGGTCGAGGACGGCCGGTGGATCGTCACCCTCTCCGGCACCCGCGGCGGGCATCCCGCGAAGGACGCCGCCGACTTCGCCCGCTTCGCCCGGGAGGAGCTGCGCCACCCGATCATCGGCGAACTCATCGAACGGGCCGAGCCGTTGACGGACGTCGCGCACACCCGGGCCACCGTCAACCGGCGCCGGCTGTACGAGCGGGCACCGGCCTGGCCGGAGGGGTTCGCCGTCCTCGGCGACGCGCTCGCCGCGTTCAACCCGCTCTACGGGCACGGCCTGGCGGTCGGCGCCCAGAGCGCGGTGCTGCTCGGGCGGACCGTGCGCCGGCACGGCTGGGACGCGCCGGGGCTGGCGCGCCGCGTCCAGCGGGCGGTGGCCCGGCCGACGGCGGCCGCGTGGAGCCTGGCCGTCGGGCAGGACGTGTTCTATCCGGGCGCGACCGAGGCGGGCCCGACCCGCGCGGACCGGCTGCTGGCCGCGTACGTCGGCCGCCTCATGCACACCGCCACCGGCAGCGGACGGGTGGCCCGCCGGGTGACCGACGTGACGTCGCTGGAGCGCGGCGCGGGCGTCCTGCTGACCCCGCCGGTGCTGCTGGCGGCGGTGGCGGGCCCGCTGCGGCCGCCCCTGGCCGGCCCGCCGCTGACCGCGTGGGAGCGGAAGGCGGCGGGACTGTCCTGACCGGCGGGTCCCCGGCCGGGCACGGGCCGCCGGCCGAGGACGAGGACGAGGAGGATCGGACGGACGGACGCCACGGAACTCAGGGCAGTTCGACACGGAGCCCTCCGCGGAGGAGGTCGGCGAGTTCGGTGGCCAGGTGGCGGCGGTCGTAGCCCCGTTCCTGGAGCTCCCACGCGGCGGAGTCGACGTCCCACTCGGCCCTGGTCACCGCCCGGTCGGCGGCTTCGAGGACGGCCGCGGGCCGGGCGTCGGCGGTCTGTTCCAGCGCCCTGAGCGCGATCAGCGCCCGGTTCAGGCTGATCCGTGCCTGCTGCCAGCGGACCCAGGCAGCCACGGTCGCCTCCGCGTCGGCGCGCGCGGTGCCGGGTTCCGGCGGGTCCTCGGCGCCGGAGCCGAGCCCGGTGGCGGCCCGCAGCCGGGCGCCGAGGGCGTCGGCCATCGACATGCGCGCCGAGGCCCGGCCGGGGGCGGGCACCGCCGGGGCGGCGGCCGTCCCGGGGTCGGCGGGAGTCCCGGGGGGCTCTTCGCCGCGCGGGGCGGTCTCCGCTACGAGGTCGTCGGGGTCGGTGCCCAGGGCGCGCAGTTCCGTCGCCGCGGCGTCCACCGCGTCCAGGGCGTCGGACCAGGTCTGTGCCGCCGCGGCCCATCCCTGCCGGTGCGCGGCGTCGGCGGGAGCGTCGGCCAGCGCGTCCATCACCGCGCGGGCCGCCGCCAAGTCGGCCTGCGCGGCCTGCCAGCGCCGCACGGCGGCGTCGCTCGCCTGCTCCCGCCGCGCCTCACCGACCGCGGCCTCGAACACCGCGCGGTCGCCCAGCGGGCCGGACGGGCGCCATTCGGCGGCACCGTGCCGGGCCGCGGACCGGACGAGATCGTCGTGCTCCTCGCCCAGCCGGTAGGGGTCGAACCCCAGGGCCCGCAGGTCGCGATCGGCCTGGTCGACCCGGTCGGTGGCCTCTCCCAGTGCCGTCGCGGCCCGGGACCAGTCCGGTGGGGGCGCGCCGGCCGACCCGGACGACATGCGGTGGAAGGCGTCCAGCGCCGAGCGGGCCGCCGCCAGCGACCGCTGGGCCGAGTCGTACGCCTCCCAGGCGGCCCAGATCCGGCGCCGGCCGTCGGCGTCGCGGGGGTCCACGTGGTCGGTCAGCGCCAGCCGCCAGGCGTCGGCGAGGTCCAACTGGGCGGTGAAGTCCCGCAGGTGCTCGTACTGCAGTTCCACGGTGTCCACCGGATTGGCGGTGACCTCGTGGCCGCCGCGGTGCCCGGGGCCGAACAGGCTGGTCAGCAGGTTCACCAGGCGGGGGAACCGCTCCGCGACCCACCGGTTGCCGTTGCTCAGGCGCAGGCCGGTGTACGCGTCCACGCCGATGTTCGTCCCCATCCACGCGCTGACGAGCGTGGCGAAGAACTCGAACTCGTTCTTGGCGGAGTAGTTGTGGTCGCCGGCCGTGCGGCCGGGGCCGGTGACGGCGAAGCGCGGGCCGTTGGGCCAGTGGGACGGCAGTTCCCACGCGCGCCAGAGCGGGTTGATCCGGCGCCGGTCCGCCTTGAGGGCCGAGTCGAACGCGGCCGTGATCTGGGCCCGCTGGTGGGGCGCGAGCACGAAGTGCACGAGGTGTGCCATCTCGTGCACGGTGGTCCCGTGGCCGTCGGGGAACAGCACCTGCCCGTCCCGGTTGCGGCCGCCGACGACCAGCTCCTCGTTGAGCATCACCACCGGAGGGTGCCGGGGGACCGCGAACGCCTGCTCCAGCGCGCCCTCGCCCCACAAGGCCGGCGAGTGGTCGCGCGCGACGTCGCGGTCGATCCGCGGGATCACCACCAGGCGGGTGCCGCGCCGCAGCAGCTCGGCCGCGACGGACGGGTTGGGCAGCATCCGGGCGACGACTTGTTCCATCTCGTACCGCGCCGCCAGCGGTCCCTCGGCGGCGGCCGGGACGTCCACCATCAGGGCCGCGGCGACCTCCGCGAACTCGGGCGCGGCCAGTGCCGCCTGGAGCGCCTCGATCGTCGCCGGGTCGGCGGCGACCCAGCGGCGCTGTTCCGGGGCCAGCCCCGCGAGGTAGGTGAGCCGGTCGGTCCGGGCGAGGCCGGGCAACTGCCGCCGTACCGCGTCCGGGTCGTCCGGCATCCGCACCGGATACGTCCTCCGGCGTGCCTCCATGCCCTGCGGGTCGGCCAGCGCGGCCTGCCTGGCGGGGAACTCGTCGAGGTGCACCACCGCGTCGGACACCCCGGTGCCGCTGGCGTCCGTCCGACGCGGGAACCGCGCCTCGACGTCCACCCGCATCGGGCCGGCCTGCATCTGCCGGAGGGCGCCCGAGACGGTCGCGCTCAGGTACTGCGTGACGGTGCGCGCGCGGGCCGCGGCCGGCACCGGGTCCCCGGTGATCCGCACCACGACGGCGGGCAGCACGTCGGCGCCCTGGGCACGCCAGTTGGCCAGTGCGTACGCCAGCGACCACGCGGCGTCGTGCAGGGTGTCCCGGGCGGCGTCGTCGAGCCCGGTCCCGGCGCCGCGGAAGGTGATGCCGACGGGGTCGAATCCCGACCGGTAGGTGCCCGGTGGCATCGGCGCACCGGCCACGGAGGTGCCCGCGGTGGACGGTTGCGGCTGCCCCGGGGCCGGGGCCGGGGTCACAGTCGGGGCCGGGTTCGACGTCGACGTCGGGGTCGGGGTCGGGTTCGACGTCGGGTTCGGGGTCGGGGTCGGCAGGGGGCGGGTGCCTGCTCTGATGCCGTTGCGGTGCGGCTCCAGGTTGCGGGTGATCCGGGCCAGTTCGGCGGCGAGGTGCCGGGGGTCGTGACCGCGGGCCGCGAGGTCCGCGGCGGCCGTGTCGCGGGCGTCCTCCGCGACCAGGACGGCGTGCCGGGCGGCTCGGCGGGCGGCCTCGGCCGGCTCCGCCCGGGAGGCCGCGGCGCCGGTGTCCTCCAGTGCCTTGAGCGTGTCCAGCGCCTCGCGCAGGTCCCGGGTGGCGTTCTGCCACCGCTCCCACTCGGCCGCCTCGGCCGCCGCCCTCGCCCGGTCGGGGGCGTTCCCGGCGGCGCCGTCCAGGAGGCGCCGCACCAGGGACGGGCCGGTGCCGGCGGGCGGGGAAGCGGAGGCGGTGTCCCGGTGGTGCGCCTGCTCGGCGGGGCCGGTGACCGCGGCGGCCTCGGCGCCGGTCCGGTCGTCGGCCGCCGGGGCGGAGTCGGTCAGTTCGCGCAGCGCTTCGCGCACCTCGGCCGGCATCCGGCCGGAGTCGACGGCCCGGTCGGCCGTGTCACGGAGGGCCCGGCCGCTCCAGTCCCAAAAGGCGTTGCGGACCCCGGCCGGGCTGACGTCGCCCGCGGCGCGGTACATCTCCAGGACGCGCCGGACGTCCGGCCCCGGCACCGGGTCGGCGAGGAGGAGGCGGGCCAGCAGGTAGGCGTAGTGGTGGTCCAGCGCGGTCGTGACCACGCCGGGTGCGGCGTTCCGGAAGCGGTCGGACTGCTCGGCGAGGAGCCGCGGGTCCAGTCCGAGGGCCCGCAACCGCTGGTCGGTGAGGTTCAGTTGACGGTCGGCGGCGTCCCGGCGACGTACGGCGGCCCATGCCTCGGCGGACAGCCGTACGCCGGGCTCGGCCCCCGCGAGCGCGGTGAGCCGGGCGTTGACGCCGCGCACCTCGGCCCGGCTCGCCTCCCGTTCGGCGCGGGCGGCCTGCCAGCGGGTCCACCGGTCGAGCGCCGTATCCCGCTGCTCCGGGCCGTTGCGCGCCTCGTCGAGCTTCGTGCGGAACGCTTCGTAGGCCCGGCGCAGTCCGTGCGGGTTGTACGACAGGGCCGCGACGCGGCCCTGTGCGGCGTGCAGGTCGTCGTTGGCCCGGTCCCAGGCCCGGACCGCGTCGAGCCACGCCTCGGACGGCCGCGGGCGGGACGGGCTCTCGCCCTCGGCGCGCAGCCCCTCCAGCGCGCGGAACGCGGCCTCCACCCGCTCGTGAGCCGCCCGCCACGCCGTCCACGCCCCGGCGTGCAGGTCGGTGCCGGTGTCGGCGACATCGCCCGGCACCCGCTCGGCGGGGTGGTGGGGCACGCCGTCCACCTGGGCCGTGAAGGCGCCGAGGTAGCCGTACACGCGGTCGTCCTCGACCGGCATGACGCCGAACTCCTGACCGGTGGCGTGGCCGGGTCCGAAGAACGCGGTGAGGGTGGGCACCAGCTTCTCGAAGTGGGCGGCCACCCAGGCGTTGCCGTTGTTAAGCGGGAGTCCGGTGAGGTGGTCGACGCCGCTGTTGGTGCCCAGCCACGCGGTGACCAGGGTGGCGAAGAACTCGAACTCGTTCGTCGCCGCGTAGTTGCCGTCGGTGACCTGGTGGTTCGCGACGTCGCGGACGGCGTGACGGGGGCCGTTCGGCCAGCGCGACGCGGGTTGGACGGGCTCGGCGCTCGCCGCGATCTCGGCGGCGTCCGCGGCGAGCAGGGCCTCGTAGGCGTCCCTGACGTCCTTGCGGGCCTCGGGGCCGAACAGGCGGTGCACGAGGTGGGCGATCTCGTGCACGGCGTTGGAGAGGCCGTCGCCCCAATTGGCCCAGCCGTGCGCGCCGAGGACACCGGTGAGGTTCTCCTCCGCGATCATCGCCACCGGCGGGTGCCCCTCGCCCGTGGCGAACGGGTACTTCGGCTTCGCCTCGCCCGACCAGCGCTGGTAGGCGTGGTCGAGCGGCAGGAGGTGGTGGGCCCGGGGCAGGACCACCAGGCGGGTACCGCAGGTCAGCAGCCGGGAGGCGACGTCCGGATCGGGGAGCATCCGGGCGGTGATCCGCTCCAGTTCGCGGCGCGCGGTGACCGGCGCCTCGACGCCGTCGGGCACGTCGACCAGGAGACGGGCCGCCACCGCGGGGAAGTCGGCCTCCGGCAGCGCCCACCGCAGCGCGTCGACGGTGCCGGTGTCGGCGGCGAGCCAGCGGCGTCGGGCGTGGGGGAGGTCGGCGAGCAGGGCGAGCCGCCGGTCCTGGTCCGCGGCCAGGAGTTCGGCGCGCAGGGCGGGCACGTCGGCGGGGATCCGCATCGGGTAGGTGAGCCTGCGGCTCTCCATGCCCGCCCGGTCGCCGAGCGCGGCGCGAACGGCCGCGTCCTCGTCGAGCCGGATCACCACCTGCTCCCCCGCGTCGGCCGGGCCGGGCGGTCCGGAGACCGACAGGCTGCCGGTCAGGGACAGGCCGAGCTGTCGCAGGTGGAAGTCGACGGAACGGGCCAGGTGCTGGGCCACGGCCTGCCGCCGGGCGTCCGCCAGCGCCGGATCACCGGTGACCTCCAGGACGATCCGGGGGAGCACGTTCGCGCCCTGGCCGCGCCAGTTCGCCAGCGCGAGGGCGAGCGGCCGGGCGGCCTCGTCCAGGAACTCTCGCAGGCTGCCGTCCAACTGGACCTGGCCCGGTGCGTACTCGACGGCCCACTCGCCCAGCGCGGCTCGGTAGGTCTCCCGCTGCGCGGGGCGCAGTCCGCCGCCGCCGGACGCGGGCGACTCGACGGCGCCCGCCCCGGGGAGGGGTGCGCCGTCCCCGGCGGCGCCCGTCGTGCCGGTCTCCGTGCCGGTCACCGTGCCGGTCTCTGTGCCGGTCTCCGTGCCGGTGACCGTGCCGGCCGCCGTGTCCGGCGCCGTGTCACCCCGCGTGGCCGTGTCGCCGGCGGTGCCGCGGCCGTCCGTCCCGGCGCCCTCGACCAGCGCCGTGAAGTCGGTCAGGTGGGCGAGGGCCAGTTCGCTGTCGACGGGGTTGGCGGTGAAGGCGTGGCTGCGGCGGTGGCCGCGGCCGAGGTACGTGGTCAGCAGGGGTACCAGCGACGGCACGTACTCCTCCACCCACAGCCGGCCGTTGTTCAGTTCCAGGCCGGTCAGGAAGTCGGTGCCGAGGTTGGTGCCCATCCAGGCGCTCGCCAGGTGGGCGAAGAACTCGTACTCGTTCTTCGCCGCGTAGTTCACCACGCTGACCCGGCGGTTCGCCGCGTCGTGGACCGCGAACAGCGGGCCGTTCGGCCAGCGTGAGGTGAGCTGGACGACCCGGCCCGCGGCGGCGGACTCGGCGTGGTCCGCCCGCTGCAGGCCCTGATAGGCCTCCCTGACGCTGTCCTGCTCGTCGGGGGTGAGCATGTAGTGCAGGAGATGGGCGATCTCGTGCACGGCGCTCGACACCCCGTCGGGGAACGAAACCCGGCCGGCCCCGTCGAGGACGCCGGTGATGTTCTCCTCCGCGATCATCGCCACCGGCGGATGAGCGGAGTGCGCGAAGTCGCGCGGCTGCATCCGCTGTCCCGCCCACCGCTGTGCGGAGAAGCCGAGCCGGTCCGAGCTGCCGTGCCGCGGGATCACCACCATGCGGGTGCCGCGCAGCAGCATCTCGGTGGCGATGCCGGGGTGGACGAGCATCCGCCCGGCGATCTGCTCCAGTTCGTAGCGGGCGGCCGCCGGCGACTCGGTGCCCGCGGGCACGTCCACCATGAGTTTGGCCGCGACCGCCGTGAAGTCCTCCGGGGTCAGCGCCGCGCCGAGCGCCCGGACCGTCACGGGGTCGGCCGCCAGCCAGCGTCGCTGCTCCGGGGGCAGTGCGTCGATGCGGGCCAGCCGCTCTCGCTGTCCGGCGTTCGCCAGCACGGCGCGCAGCGCGGGCGCGTCGGCAGGCGTCCGCATGGGGTACGTGCGTCGCCCGGCCTCCATGCCGGCCGGGTCGGGGAAGGCCAGCACGACGGCTTCGTTGAGGGCCACCGTGACCTGCCCGTCGCCGTCCGCGGCTTCGTCCCGCGAACCGGTCGAGGCCAGGACGGAGAACAGCACCCCGGGGGCCTTTATCCGCCGCAGGTGACGGGTGAGGGCGAGCGTGAGGTGTTCCCGGACGGTGACGCCGCGCCGCGCGCCCAGGGCGGGGTCGCCGGTGGCCGTCACGGTGACCGGGGGCAGCACGCTCGCGCCCTGGGCCCGCCAGGTCGCCAGCGTGTACGCGAGTGTCCGGGCGGTCTGTTCGAGATGCGCCCTGGCCCGGTCGTCGAGGCCGGTCTCGCCGGGGGCGAACTCCACCCGCGAGGGGGGCAGCGCGGACCGGTACGTGCCGGGAAGCGGCTCGGCGGGCCGCGCGGCGGACGCGGTGGCCGGCGCGGTCACGTCGTCGGCCGGTGGGGGAAGCATGCCGTGCGGTTCCTGGACCGGCCGCGCCTCGTCCCGCGCCGCGGCGTCCTGTCCGGCGCGGTGCGGGTGGTCGTCGCCGGGTGCGGTGGTGGTCGGACCGACCGGGCCGGTGCCGGTGGTCGTCGGACCGGTGCCGGTGGTCGTCGGACCGTCGTGCGCGGGGGCGGAGCCCTGGCCCGGGGAGGTCAGGGAGGTCAGGGGGGTCAGGGGGGTCAGGGGGGTCGGGCGGGTTTGGGCGGGTACGGGCAGTCCCCAGGCCCGCATCTCGTCCTCGGCCTGTCTGAGGGCGACGCCGGCGTCGTACGCGTCCCGGAGCGCGATCACCGAGCCTTCCGGGACGGCGCCGTGCTCCGCCCGGCGTCCGGCCGCCGCCAGGGCGCGCCGTCGCTCGTCGGCGCTGTCGTGGGCCAGGCGGGCCGCCTGCCAGCGGGCGCGGGCGGTCTCGGCGTCGGCCTCGACGGCCCCGTGCCGGTGCGCCTCGGCCCGGGAGCGCGCTCCCTCGACGCCGGTCCCGGTGCCCGGCGACCGCTGGGGTGCGGTGTCCTGCGGCGGGGCGGCGGTCTCGGGGTCGCGGGGCGGGGCGGTCGACGGCTCGGCGGGCTCCGGTGAGGCGCCGTCCGTGGTGTGTCGCTGCCGCCAGGTCCGTTCGAATGCGGCGTACCGCTGGTGCTGCCGGGGCCCGGGGACCAGGCTCCAGGCCACCATCTCGCGTGTCGCCCGGTCGAGGGCCCCGGGACCCGCGGTCCGATCATCCGCTCGGGTGGCGGACTCCCACAGCTCCCATGCCTGAAGTGCACTGTCCGTCTCCGCGCCCAGTTGCGCGGCCCGCTCCCTCGGGTTGCTGCGGCCGGCCAGTTCGCGGCCCCACGCCTCGCGCAGCGCGGCCCGCTCCGGGCCGTGTCCGGGCGGGCCGCCGGGCGGGGGCGTGTCGTCGCCGGGCGCGAAGGCGCCCTCGGTGTGCGGGAGGAGCGGCCCGGACGGCTGCTGCGGCCCGCCGGACGTCAGGTCCCGCAGCCGGCGGGCCAGGTCCGCGTCGCTCCGGTGCGGGACCGAGGCGAGCAGACCGCCGAACACGGTGACGTGCAGGGCGCGGCGCGGGTGGTGCACGGGCTCCATCTGGAGCACGGTGTCGAAGAGGAAGGCGGTGTAGGGGACGTTGTCCACGAGCCGGTTGGACTCGTCGGTGTCACCGATCTCGTAGGCGTTCTTCAGCTCCTCGGTCAGCTCGCGCTTCGCGGGCAGGTTGAGGATCTCGTGCAGGCCGTGCCGGGGGACGGCGACGACGTCGGCCCCGGCGCCGATCCCCCACCCGAACCGCCGGGAGTTCTCGTTCTCGGGTGCCGTCGTGGTCGGGTTGTACGTGCGGACCTTCATGTTCCTGGCCGACGGGGTGTGCTCCTGGTGACCGGTCAGGGCGAGCCGGACCCGGACCGGGACGCCACCGACGTCGACGACGTAGCTGCCGCGCAGCAGTTCCGCCAGGCGGGGGCGCAGGGAGTTGTAGCCGACGGCGTTCTCGTAGGCGACCTCCGCGACGGAGCCGGGCCGGAGGCTGCCGGCCCGCAGCAGGTTCTCGATGTCGTCCCTGGTCCTGAGCGGCGGCTCGGTGGCCGACCGGAGCGCCGCGGCCTTCGCCCAGGTCCGCACCGCGTACAGCACCGGGCCGCCCCAGGAGTACATGTCCTGGGTGGCGTCCACCGCGGTGTGGGCCGGGGGTGCCGCCCGGGGCGGGGCCCATCGGAGGTCGGCGGGCTCCTGGACGCCCCGGGTCCAGCCCGGCAGCGCGGTGGGAGAGTCCCCCGGGGTGGTGAAGGACTGCGGCACGAGGACCTGCACGAGCTGCCGCCGCACGGGGAAGCGGCTGTGGAACAGCGCGCCGCCCGGGGTGTGGTCGGCCCACAGGGACGTCATCCGCTCCAGCGGCAGCCAGGGGTCGGTGTACCGGCGGACCGCCTGGACCGCGCTGCCGAGGAGGTTGTTCTCCGGCAGCCAGGACGCGACGCGGTCCCGGATCGCCGCCGCCAGGTCCCGTGGCGCCTGGGCGAACGCGGGCAGGGTCGCGTACGCGTCGACGCGGACCTCGAAGTCGATGTGGTGGGCGAACTCCTGGACGGGCTCTTTGAGATCGGCGCGGAAGATGCGGATGTCCTTGTTGAGCGTGGCGCGGGAGGTGGACTCCTCACGGTCCACGGACCCGTCGGCGCTCAGCCCGCCGTGGATGCCGCTGGTGCCACCGTTGACCCGGCCGCTGAGGGACGCGTGCCGGCGCAGCGCCCGCACCACGGCGTCCTGCCACTGCCGGGACGACTCGCTGCGGTACATGATCTTGACTTCGGGCCGCAGCCGGTTCCACAGGGCGTCACCGAGCCGGGCCGCCGACACACGCACCCGCAGGTACCGGGCGCCGAGGGCGCCTCCGCCGCGCGGCAGGGCGTACCAGCCGGTGACGCCGGTGCCCAGGAGCGCGTGGAACTGGTCGCGCAGCGCCTCGCCGGAGAAGTTCGCGCGCACCGCGCGGTAGAGGTCGTCGGGGAGGGCTTCGCCGTCCTGGTCCCGCTGGAGGAACCCGGCCCGTCCCAGACGGTCGACGAGGTGGGCGAAGACGTCGGGGGCGCTGAGGTGTTCGGCGTGCATCGCGGTCGTGGGGACCATGGTGTGGTACGCGCGGTCCAGCCGGGCCTTGTCCGAGCGGACCGGGGGGAGGTCGAGGGCGCGCGGCGGGAAGCCGGCGGAGTCGCCCGGGAGCCGGGCGGCGTCGTCGACGGCATCCGCGGCCGCGTTCCGGAGCCGGCGGGCCGCGTCGTGCAGCGGGCCCAGGGCGGCGCTGAGCGCTTCCCCGGCCCGCAGCAGCGCGGCGGCCCGCCGGGCGGCGTCCTGGGCGGGGGCCTGGGCGGGGCTCTGGGCGGGGGTCTGGGCGGTGTCGTCCGCGGTCGCGTCCCGTGCGGGGTCCGGCCCGCCGTGCGGGGCGCGGGGTCGTCCGCCGGGCGCGGCGTCCTCGCCCAGCAGGCGGGCCACCTCGGTGGTGTGCTGCCGTACCAGCCGGGCGGCGGTCAGCAGTCGGCGCGACACGGTGGTCAGCCGGTCCGCGGTGTCCGCGAACTCCCCGGCGCGGGTGGCGGCGTCGGCCACGTCGGCGTGCAGCGCCTCGGCGTGGGACTCCGCGCCTCGGGCGCGCAGGCCCGGCAGCAGGCGCAGTACCGCCGCGGCGCTCCGCGCCGACTCGGCGAGTTCGGCGGCCCGCCCGGAGAACTCGGCGTGTGCGGTGACGGCCGACTCGGCGGCGCGCGCCGAGTCGTCGGCGAGGCCGAGGAGGTTCTCGGCCGTCGCGCGCGGCGGCGCCGGCGCCGCGGCCGTGCGGTCCGGCCGCCGGAGCAGGTCGAGCAGTGAACGGCCCGCGTCCAGGTGGGACTCGGCGGTCGCGTGCAGCGCCCGCGCCGAGGCGGCGAGTCCGGACGCGGTGACCGCCAGGTGACCGGCCTGCTCGGCGAACCCGGTGCGGGTGAGCACGTCGGCGGCGAGGTGCTGCGCCAGGTCGTCGTCCATCCGCTCCCGGATGCGGTCGGGGACCAGGAGCGTGCCCGCGTCGGCGTACGTGACGGACAGGCTGCGGCTCTCCACCGTGGTGTCGTGGTGCGCGCCGCCCGGCACCGGACCGGACCGGCCGTTGCCGTCCCGCCAGCGCTGGAGGGAGACCATGATGCCGACGTCCCCGGACATCACCGTGGGGAACACGTCGGCCGTCTCCCCGTCGGCGCCCTTGACCGAGTCGGTGAAGGTGACGCGGGTGATGTGGATGTCGCCGACGGCGTCGACGTTCTTCGTGCCCCGGCTCGACGAGAGACCGCCGCCGACGGTCGCGCCGGCGCGGAGCACCTCGTTCTCCCGCGTGGACGCGTGCTCCTCCTGGCTGCCGGGGTTGACCACCGAGGGTCCGCGCCGGGCGAGCGCGGGGGCGCCGGGGTCCCGGTCGGCCGGAAAGGCCCCGGGGACGACAGGGTCGTCGTCGGAGGTGTCGTGCGCCCACGACCGGGCGAGGTGTTCCGCGCCGGTCGCGGCGGCCGGGGTGCTCCCGGTGCCGGGGTGCGCGCCGGTCCCCGCCGCGCCCCCGGCCGGGGACTGCGGCGTGGCGGCGCCCTCGGACGCCGTCCCGCCCTCGACGAACTCCCGGCGGTACTGGCCCGCGAGGCTGGCTCCGCCGGACACCTTGCCGCCCGCGACGACGGTCCTGGTGTGCGTCGAGCGGCTCGACTGGTACTGCTCGAACTCGGTGGGGTCGGCGGCGACCCGGCGGTCGGCGACCCGTTCCAGGAAGACGAGCGCGACGTGCATCACCTGGTGGTACCCGCCGCGTCCGGGCAGGCCCACGAACCGCCCGTGGCCGGAGGCGATCTCCTGGAAGTGGGTCGCGAGGGCCCGCGGGGACAACTCCCGGACCAGCGCCTCGGGCACCTCCGCGGGCGGCATGTCGTGCGGTGCCACGCCGTGCAGCCGCGCGTACAGCTCGGAGACCGCCCGGGTCAGGTGCGGGAACTGGGTGAACTGGGCGTACATGCCGTCGGCCCCGCCGGCTCCCAGCCGCAGCGGGCGGACGAGGCCGCGTTCGCGGGCGAGTCCGACGGCCTTCGACTCCGGCGGCGGGGGTGCCTGCGTCGCGGGTCCGTCGATGACCTGGACGCTCATGCCCCGGCCGGACAGCCACACTTCCTCCGGCGGGTGCTGGGCGCCGAGTTCGTCGACCGACAGGTGCCAGGCCGCGGCGAACGCGCCCTCCCGCACGGTCCGGGTGACTTCGGCCCGGCGGTAGGAGGAGGCGGCCGTCTGGAACGTGTCGCTGGTGCCCCGGTCGCGCCCGTACTCGGGGGCCAGCGCGAACTGGATCCGGCCGCCGTCGCCCCGGAACTCCGTGTGGCCCTCGGTGCTGTTGAGGTCGACGCGGAAACCGGCGCCGAGGCCCACGTCGAAACCGTTCGAGTCCTTGACCCCGCTGGACGACTGGGTCATCGTCATCTGCCGCTGGTTCACCGTCGACTCGTACGCGACGACGTCGAACGGGGTGTCCCCCGCGTGGAGTGTCGCCGTCAGGCGGAACGCGCGGTCGGCGAGCCGGATCGTGTGCACGACGCCGTGCCGGGCCTCGGCGATGTCGGCTTCCAGGGCGTGCCGGCCGAAGAAGGACGCCAGTTCGTTCTCCACCGCGGTCCGGCTCACCGGGACCCGGAACCTCTCGGAGAACGTCAGGCCGGGCAGCTTCCGTTCCAGGATCGCGCGGAACGTCCGCAGCACGAGGTGCGCGCCGGGCATCGCCGTGGCGACGGTGAAGCGCGTGTCGGCGCCCCCGTCGGCGTACCACTCCATGTCGAAGCCGTGCGCCGGGCGGGTCGCGGGCGCCGGGTGGCGGGCCCGCTGGGCGGTGACCCACGCGGGCGGCCGCGCCGCGGCCACCGGCGCGGGTACGGCGGCCCACTCGTGCTCCAGGAACCGCGCGCCCCGCCCGTCCCGGTGCGGGGCGCCGACCTCGGCCCGCACGACGGTACCGACCGCCGGCACCGGGGGTCCCACGTCGGTGACCACCTCGACGGTCAGCCGCATCCGGGCGGTGGCCCGTACCTGGTCGTCGGCCGCGTTCAGGACGGTGTGGTTCATCGTCTGCGTGCCCAGGCCCGACGCCCCGCCGCGTTTCGCCTCGACGCCGCCGGACAGCATGGGCAGCGTCCCCGTGACGATGTTCACCGGGTGCGCCGGGGCGGTGCCGGCCGCCTCGTGTCCCGGCCCGCCCGCCCGCAGGCCGCTCGCGTTGTACGAGGCGGAGAGCGCGACCGTCGACTCGAACCTCTTGTTGTGGGTGAGGGTCAGGCCGGACCCGATGTCGGTACGCGTCGACAGGCCCGGTGTGACGCCCTTGACTGCGACGCTGCCGGGGACCGGGGCCACCTGGAAGCGCAGGTGGCCGCTGAACGTCCGCGCGCCGGTGGTCGCGTCGCGCACCACGATCGGTCCGGACACGTCCCCGCCGCCGAACATGAGCCGGCTGCGGTTGCGCAGACCGCGCTCGGTGATCTGCTCCTTGATTGCCTTCAGCACCTCCACCGCGGTCTGCGCCCCGATTCCGGCGCGGCGCAGGGCGCCGTGCAGGTCCGCGACGGCGTCGACGACGTTGACGGCGTTCAGCAGCACCGGGATGTGGCTGCGCGGCGGCTCCGGGCCGTCGCCGTCCGCGTCCGCACGGCCGGCCTCCCGCGCGTCCCGCGCGTCCCGCGCCTCCCGCGCCTCCCGCGCGGGGAACGGCTGGAGCGCGTCGTCGCCCAGGAACCGCTGCGGGTACCCCACGGTGAGGCGGCGCGGCACCACGGTGCCCGGCTGGTCGGCCCCCTCCATGGCCGCGAGTTCCCGCGGGGTCAGCGGCGGCGGGACCGCCGCACTGGTCCGCGGTGCCCGCGGGCCGGGGTCCGCCAGGTAGTTCGCCTCCCGGCCGTCCACGAAGATCCTGAACGCCAGGTCGGCACGCCGGACTCCGCGCTCCCGCACGAAGGGCTTGCTGCCGGCGATGTTCAGCTTCGTCCAGCCGTGCTCGGTGGCGGTCTCGCCCGTCGCACTGACCAGCGGGGCGGAGATCACACTCGCCGCCAGGTGGCTGAGCCGGTGGCTGATGACGTTGATGACCTGTGCGGCGCCCTCCCACTTGCGCCCCGACGCGGACACCCCCTTGCCCGTGGTCGACCCGAACGCCACCCGGTATCCCTCGGCGCCGCCGTTGTCGTCCTCGACCGCCTCGTCGACGACGCTGTGCCGGTCGGCACCGCCCTCCGAGAGGTGCCGCACCTCCCGCAGCACCGGCTGCAGCCACACCAGCCGTCCGCGGGACACGAACACGCGGCCGGACTGCAGCTTCTCCTCCCAGTCGAGGACCTCCTCCGCCCGCTGCCGCTCCCGTTCCTCCCGGCCGGTGGCCGGCGCGTCGGCCGGGCGCGGCGGCGAGGCGAGGAAGTCGACGAGCTGCCGCTCGACGTCGTGGCGTATCGCCCGGTCGGCCGCGTCCGCCGCGCCGTCGTCCGGACGCCCCGGCCGCCGGTCCGTCGGCAGCTCCGTGGTCTGCATGATCCGGTGCGCCCACGCGGCCGCGCCCTCGCCGGAGAACCTCGG
The DNA here is from genome assembly GCF_039542605.1 of Streptomyces ziwulingensis. NCBI lineage: Bacteria > Bacillati > Actinomycetota > Actinomycetes > Kitasatosporales > Streptomycetaceae > Streptomyces > Streptomyces ziwulingensis. The sequence goes on along the minus strand of NZ_BAABIG010000021.1, from coordinate 12,705 downwards.
CACGACGGTGACGACGAGATCACCGAGCGCCTCCGGCACCAGGAACGGCGAGTCGTTCGGCGCCGGACCGGAACGGACCACGTCCATCTCGATCACCGTGTGCGCGGTGTCGCCGGCGTACTCCCCGGAGTACGGGTCGCGCGCGCCGGTACCCGCGCCGGTGCCCGGCAGGGCGGACGTCGAGGCGCCCGGGGAGTCCACCGCGTCCTCCGCCGCGCGCACGCCGTCCGGCCCGGTACGGCCGGCGCCCAGGGGACCGGCCCACGGCTGGACGCCCCGCAGCCGCCCCAGCTCCCGTGCCACCGAACGGGCGGCGTCGAACCCCCGGTCGGCCAGCGCCTTCGCGACCGCGGACACGTCCGCCCGCAGCCGGGCGTTGAGCGGCGAGTCCGGGTCGAGGTTCGGCGCGTAGTGGTCCCACACCTGCACCAGGTCCAGCACCTGCCGTCGGTGCGCCGGGTGCACGCCCGCCACGACGGCCGAGGGGTCGCCGTCCGCGTCGGCGGCCCGCCCCTTGCCCTTGGCCGACCACGGGTTCAGTGGTGCGAACGTCTCCGCCGGCGAGCGGGGGACGACCTGCCCCGGCTCGTCGCCGTGCGCCGCGCGGAGGCCGGACCCGCCGTCTCCCAGGGAGAAGGTGGTTCTGATGTCCGGGTTCGGCCAGTGCCCGTCCGGGGAGCCGGGATCGCCGGTGGTGAGCAGCCGCACGGGGGCGGGGGTGAGCGCGAGGTCGAGGGGGGACGCCTGTCCGGCGGGCTCGGTCACGGTGCGCTGCGCCGTGGCCGCTTCCCGCTCCAGGCGTTCACGCCACTCGCCGCGGGAGAACTCGGTGATCGCGTGCAGCACCCTGCCGCGGAGCCGGGCCACGCCCGTCTCGTCGTTCCGGCGGCGAACCGCCGGGCTCTCCTCCCGCTCCAGTTGCGCCTGCTTGGCCAGCAACTGCTGAACGAGCGTCCCCGTGTCCTGATGCGCGGCCCGCAGGGAGCGGGCCACGGACAGCAACTGGTCCGGGCCGCTGATGCCGTCCAGGTCGCGCACCTCGGCCTCGGCCTGCATCCGCACCAGGTCATAGGCGCCTATGAGGTTGAGATTGCCCTTGTCCTTCTTCATCTGGCCGGCGTCGGCCCGCGCCTTGTCGATGTCGGCGAGACGCTCGTGCCCTATCGCCCGGTAGATGATCGCGGTGTCGTTCCATCCGCGTCCGGCGAAGACCTGCTTCGACCTGAAATCGTGCCAGGTCACCTCGCGCGTCGTGAAGGACGCGTGGTTCTCCTGGCTGAGGATCTCCCATCCGTTGGGGCCACGCCACAACAGGTTCGTGACTTCCGGCGCCCTGTCCGCGCGCCTGGTCATGTACTGCTCGTGCCCGAACCATTCGAACGGCTGCCGTTCCCCCCGGAACCCCACGGCCGCCCCCGCGTTGACCGTGCCGCTCGGCGACTGGTAGTGCCAGACGGTGAAGGCGCCGTCCCGGTCGCTCTCCGTCAGCACCAGCGCGCAGCCGCTCATCGTGGCCGTGAAGACGAAGTCGGCGTCGAACTCCGGGTCCTTGCGCACCGGTACGTCGGTGTGCCCGACATTCGTCTGCGCATGGGTCGTCGAACCCTGGAAGTAGGGCACGTAGTGGGCCGGCACGTACTCGTCCGGCCCGCGGACCGCGGGGATGTCGTGCCCCCGCACGATCTCCCGCAGGACCGCGTCGTCCCGGCCGAACGCCTCGACGTACTTCTCCACCGCGGGAGTCAGCAGATAGACCGGGCGCCCGGCCCCCGGGGACCGGTCCGCGTCCACGGTCAGCGTGAACCAGTGTTTGTCCTTCCCGTCCATCCAGTTCAGGAACCGGGTCCGGCTGATGCCGGAATCCGGCATCCGGACCCGCATTCCCTCGTCCATCCGCAGGAGCAGCACGTTGTCCCGGAGGAAACGCTCGGGAGCACGGGAGAACGCGCCGATCGCCCGCCGGCCGCCGAGCGCGGCCAGGTCCCCGGCGGCGGACGTCCCGATCGCCGGGGCGGTCTGCCGCGAGGAACCGCGGGCCTGGTCCCGCGCGTCGGGTTCGGTCTGGGCACGCGGGTGCGCCGGCCACATGCCGCCGCGCACCCGCGCGGGCTCCACCCGTCCGTCCGACGCGATGTCGTCCGCGATCCGGCCGGCCAGTTGCACGCTCGACATGCCGGGGAGCACGGACTGTTCGCGCAGCAGACGCCGATGCACCTCCTCGACCGTCCGCGGGTCCGCCGTCAGATCCGCGCGGATGCGCTTGAGCTGGTTCCGCACCGTGTGGAGCAGGTCCGCGGCCGGGTCCAGCGGTCGCGGCGCGGAGCCGGCTGTCGCGGACCGGACGCCCTGCGCACCGCCGGCGCCGGGCGGCGCCGCCGTCGCGTCCACGCCTGTGCTCACCGTCGCCGGGCGGCCGGTCCCGGGCGTACCGGTGCCGGAACCGCCGGTACTCAGGGGGCGGCTGACGTTCTCGCCGGTGCTGCCGCCGACCGTGGTGACGCGGGGGGCCGCGGTGGCCGTCGTGGCAGGCGCCGACGAGGTGGTGGTGCTGGTCACGGTGGTGCCGGTCACGGTGGTGCTGAAGCCGGGCAGCCCCCGCCCGTGCCGAGCCGTGCCGGTCCCGGACGTGTCGCGGGCCGCCTCGCGGGCGGCGACGGTGTCCCCGGTACGGGAGACGCCGCCGCCCCCCGCCACACCGGTACCGGCGCGGGCCCCGGCCCCGGTACTGGCACTGGCACCGGCACTGGCACCGGGAGGGGATACGGGTACGACTGCGGAGCCAGAGACCGACGCGGACGCGGGGCCGGGGATGGACGCGGGGCCGGGGGTGGACACGGGGCCGGGGGCGGACACGGGGCCGGGGGTGGACACGGGGGCGGACGCGGATGCGCTCCCCCGCACCGCCCCCTCCCCGTTCCCGTTCCCGCTCGCGCTCCCGCTCCGGTGCCCGTTCCTGTTCGTGCCGACCGCCGTCGCGTCGCCGGTCGTCCACTTCAGCGTGCTCGGGCCGGACAGCCCGGTCCTCACCGCCGTGAGCAGCCCCGGCAGGTCGAACTTGAGTGCGCCGGGCAGGTTCACCTGGACGGGGTCCACCTTGAACGTGCCGTCTTTGCCGCCGAACCGCCGCCTGCCACCGCCGCCCAGCGCGCCCAGGGCGCCCGCGCTGATGGACGTGCCGAACTCGTCCTGGCCGCTGTGGTACATGCCGTACATGATCCCGGCGGTGCCCACGCCGGTGGCCGCGCCGAGCACGCCCTTGCCGAGCAGCGAGTTCGCGAACCTCGGCGCGAGGACGCCGCCCACACCGAAGAAGAGGCCGCCCACCGCACCGCCGATGGCGCCGGACACCACGGCGGAGACGGAGTTGTCCGCGGACCACTCGGTGCGGTCGCCCCTGAGGAACTGGATGGTCTGGACGGCGACGTCGAGACCGGCGTTGAAGCCGACCCCGATCGCGATCGAGAGGATCAGACGGCGCAGGATCATCCTCACCGCGACGCGGGCCGCGGTGATCGCGACCGGGATCAGCTCGGGCGCGAAGAAGATCCACTCGGCGATCTGCGCGGCCAGCAGGACGAGCTGGCCGAGGATCATGAACTTGGAGTACTCGACCTGGACGGCGGTGTACCTGCCTAGCTTGCCCAACTGGTTCGCGGAGTCCGTCATCGCCGGCAGGTTGGCCTCCAGTTGGGTGACGAAGGAGCTGAACTCGTCGGCGACCTGCCCGCCCACGCTCTCCAGGACCCCGTTGCCGGACGCGCCGAGCTGTCCGCTGATGCCCCGCAGTTCCTGCGCGGCCTCGTGCCACGCCTGGCCGAGGGCGTGCAGGTCGTCCTCGTTCCCCTTGGGCCAGGCCTGTCCGACCGCGAGCCGGGCGACCCAGGCCAGCTCGGGGGGCATCTCGACGCTCATACCGGTGCGTTCACCGCCGCGTGCCGTGCGCCGAGGGGCCGCCGCCCGACGCGGAGCCGGGGGCCGGGGTGAGGGCGCTCAGGGTCTCCACGTTCTGTTCCTCGGTCCTGGCGAACCCCCTGGCCATGGTGCGGATGCCGTCGACGGTGCTGTCGAGCACGTTGCCCGCGCCGGTGATGCCCTCGCCGAGCTGCCGCCGGGGTTCCGCGTACTGCTCCAGGAACTGCCGTCCGCTCTCGTCGTCGCCCCAGCACGCGCCGAGCGACTCCAGGCGGCCGTCCAGCTTCGTGGCGACGGACCTGAGCCGGGCGGCCAGCTCCAGCATCTGCGGGGCGGCCTGCTCCAGCCGGGCGGTGTCGACGGAGAAGGTGCCGTCACTCATCGGTCTCTCCCCGGAAGCCGTGGTCCACGTAGTCGCGTACGGAGTCGGGCATGGCCGGGTCCTCGGGCAGCACGGCGGCCGGGTCGACCCGGCCCTGGAGCAGGTCGGGCACGGTCACGCCGGGCGGCAGCCGACCGGCGAGCAGGCCGGTGACGCCCTCCAGCGCCTCGGCCCTGGCCTGCCGGAGGGCGGTGAGCAGGACGTCCGCCAGTTCCTTGGGGGCCATCCGGCGGTAGGCGCCGGTGGGGAACTCGATGGCGGTGACCTCGCCCTGGGCGCCGACGGTGATCCGTACCGCCTGCCGCGGGGCGGTCACGGTCGCCGTCGTCTCGTTGATCCGGCGCCTGGTCTCGGCGGCTTCGGCGCGCTGGCGGCGGTACTGGCCCAGCAGATCCTCGATCTGCTGGTCGTACGGGCTGGGCACGGGGGCTTCCTCCTTCAGAGAGTGGCGGGAGAGTTTCCAGGGACGGTGCCCCAGGTGCTCTGGGGCTGGACCAGCAGATCCGCGCTGCTGCGGGAGGACTGCTCCTCGTCCGGTGTCTCGTCGGGTTCCTCCGGCTCGGGCTCCTCCGGCTCCGGTTCCGGGCCGCCGTCGCCGCAGAGCGCCGGCCCCCGGACCCCGGCGCGGGCACCGGACGACGGCTCCGTGCCGGTGCGGTCCGGCTGCCAGGTTCCGCGCGGCTCGGCCGAGGAGCCCGGCTCCGGCCGCTCGTCCGTCTGCCGTCCGTCCGCTCCGCGCACCGCCCACAGCAGGGGGACGAACGCCCCCGCGCCGGTACCGGCCTCCCACGCGGAGAAGTCCTCCTCGTCGTCGTTCCCGGGCAGCGGCAGCCCGTCGGACCCGACCGCGACCGATGCCGTCCCGGTGTCGGGGGGCGCCACGGCTTCCCCGGCCGCCGGGGCCTCCTCGGCCGGGTCCGCCGCCACCGGGGCCGCCGCCACCGGGTCCGCCGCCACCAGGGCCGCCGCGCCGGCGCGCCGGCCGTCGGGGACGCCGGGGACGCCCGCCGCCGCACGGGCCGTCGGTGCGCCGGCGTCGAAGCCGGGCAGGCAGGGCACCCCGGGCGGAGTTGCTTCGAGGGAGCCGGCCTCGTCGTCGCCGGTCTCCTCCTCGCCCGCCCAGGGCTCGGTGCTCGGGTCGAGCAGCCCGGAGGCGTCGGTCCGTTCGCCGGTGCCGTCCCGACCCGCGGCGGAGGCGCCAGCGCCGCCGCCCATGCCCGGCAGGTACGGCATCCCGCCCATGCCCAGGCCCAGGCCCTCGCCCCCGGCCGCCGCCCCCGCATCGGAGCCGACCTCGTCGCCGCCCGGGACTTCCGCCCCCTCCCAGGGGTCCGCGCTGGAGTCGAGCAGCCCCGAGGCGTCCGTCGGCTCGGCCGTCGGGGCGGCACCGCCGGCCCCCGTACCGCCCATCCCGGGCATGTACGGCATCCCGGACGACGTCGCGAGCTGCGAGGGTGCCGGCGAACCGGCCGACAGAGCGTCGGTGAGGCCGCTGTCCAGCCCGCCGGTGAGGCTGTCGCCGAGGCCGTCGTCGAGCCCTGTGCCCAGTCCGGTGTCGCCGAAGGCGGTGGGGTCGGCCGTGGACAGCGCGCCGAGGGAACTCTTCCCGTCGGCGCCGAGGCCGCTGCCGCTCAGCCCGGCCAGGCCGCCCAGACCGCCCAGGCCCGGGAAGGAGACGGGGTTGAGCGCGCTGTCGAGGGCCGACGGGTCGAGGCCGGCCAGACCGAGGTCGCCGAGGCCCGCGCTGTCGAGGCCGGAGGTGCCGAGGCCGGTGTCGTCCAGGGAGAGGTCGCCGGGATAGGCGGAGGGGGCGGCGGAGGTGTCCAGGGCGCCGATGTCCCCGACGTCCCCGACATCCCCGAGGCCGCCGATGCCGTCGCCCGTACCGGTGTCCAGACCGGTGCCGAGACCGGTGTCCAGACCGGTGTCGGGACCGGTGTCCAGACCGGTGTCGGGATAGCCGGACAGGGCCGACAGACTGCCGGTGTCGCCCAGACCTCCGGTGCCGCCCAGGTCGCCGATGCCCTCACCGAGCCCGTCGCCGAGCCCGTCGGAGCCGCCGAGGCCCAGCTCGGTGTCCGCGTCCGGGAGGCCGTCGGGGTTGCCGGCGGGTGAGGTCACCGGGGTCGGGTTCACGACCGCGTCGGTCGTGACCTGGTAGGAGTGCGCGAGGCTCTTGAGCACGGCGCGCATGTCCTCGGTCAGCATCGCGACCAGCTCGGGCTTCCGGCTGATCGGGATCAGCCCGTCCGCCATCGGGGTGACGCCCATGGCGACGGCCTGGTCGGCGTACCAGCTATCGATCTCCGCCAGCTTGTTCTGCGCGCTCTGGAACGCGATCGCGTTGTTGGCGAGCTGGTGCGGGACGGAGTGGTCGCCGGTCGACCCCCCGGACAGGACGTCGGCGTTGGCCTTCACCTGCCGGGAGAAGTTCGTCATCATGTCGAGGAAGGCGTCCGCCGCGGCGCCGCTCCACGGGCCGTTGTCACCGGCGAGCGCCTTGGCCTGGTCGATGAGGCTCTTCGTGACGCCCTCCAGGGTCCGCTGGACGTGGAAGAAGGCGTTGGCCGCGTCCAGCAGCGACTGCGGGTCGGCGATGGAGCGGGCGTGCGTCACGTTGGCGTCGGTCGCGACCCCGGAGGACATGCCGTAGACGGCGGCCTTGATCTGCTTCCAGTCCCAGTTGTCGTAGTCCGTGACGCTTCCGTTGGACGAGCCGTCGGGGTTGCCGAAGATCGTCCCGTCCTCGCCCTGATGGAAGCCGCCGCTGTTGTAGTCCGGCACTCTCGCCCTCCCGGCCCGCGCCTCAGGCGGTCGTCGTGTTCGTGTCGCCGGTACCGGTGCTCGTGCTGCCGGTCCCGGCGCCGGACGTCATGGCGCTGCCGCCGTTGGACGTCATCATCGTGTTGAAGTCGGCGGTGGCGGACGTCATGGCGTCCGCCAGGTCCGCGGCCGTCAGAGAGTTGTCCTCCTCGGCCGTGGCGTACTTGCGGCTCAGCGTCCGGGCGCCGTCCCGCAGGTCCGTGAGACCGCGGACCAGGGCCGACAGGGCGCTGCCGTAACTCTTCTTGAGTCCGCCGTCGGCGTTCGGGCCGTTCACCGTCGAGCGCATGACATTGGCGTGGTAGAAGGCGCCCGGCGCGACCGCGACCTCGTCCAGGCCGGTGGCGACGTCGCGCACCGGCTGGATCAGCAGGTCGATGTGGGAGGCGAACAGGTCGAGCGACGGCGTGCTGACCGAGGTCCCGCCCTGCCCGTCGCCGCCTGGCACCGGTGGCGGCACGAAGGGGTGCAGGTCGGAGAGGATGCCCGGGTGGTCCAGGACGTCCGTGCCGCCGTCGTAGTGGTGGTCGTCCCCACCGGAACCACTGCCGCCGCTGCCGCCACTGCCGGTGCCGGCGCCGCTGGTGCCGCTGGTGCTGTCGCCCTCGTCGTCCGCGTCGTCGGCGGTCTGGATCGCCATCTCACTGCTCCCAGAGGTTCACGCCGTTCCGCTCACCCGAGTGATAGGAATCGTTGATGTGGCCGAGCGAGAGGGTGGCGTTCTGCGCGAGGGTCACCATCTCCGCGGCGGCGGCGTCCCACTTGGCCTTGGCGACGTTGTAGGTGGCGCGGGCGTCGCTGGTCCACTCGCTCAGGTGCATCTTGGCGCTGTCGTCCAGCTCGGTCAGCGCCGACTGGATCTTCTTGCTGATCGCGTCCATCTCACCGATGACGTACTCGACCTGGCTCATGTTGACGGTGTACGTGGGCATGGGGATCGCTCCTCGGATGGGTGGTCGTGCGGTGGGGCCCCAGGGCGTGCCGCGGCCCTAGAAACCGGGCAGCGGGTCGGACATGGTCTTCGCGAGCACGGTGGCCGTGTCCGAGGTGCCCTGGTGCGTGGTGTCGTAGGTGCCGGTGTTGGCCTGGAGCTTCTGGAGCATCAGGCTCAACTGCGTCCGGACGGTGTTGAAGTCCGCGAGCCAGTTGTCCATGGCGATCTGGTAGGTGTTGGCGGCGTCGCCGCTCCAACTGCTCCGCAGCGCGTCGATCTGGCTCTGCATCGAGGTGTAGCTGCTGTCGGCGTCGCCCACGGCGGTCTCGAAGCTGCTCTGGGCGGCCAGCATGCCCGAGATGTCCACCGAGGTGTTCGTGTTGGCGGCCATGGCCGTTCCTCTCGTCAGTACGGTCGTCGCGTGCGTCGTTCGTGATGGTGGTCCCGGTCGGGGCCCGCCGCGGGCCGGATGCGGGGGTCACTGCCCCACCGGCCGTGAATCTCTGTCCCTGCGGTCCCTCAGCCGGCCATCGGTGCCGCAACCGGCGGGAGTTCGCCGACGAGGTCGTCGAGGACCAGCGCGGGGGCTGCCGCCCGGGTGGCGATCCGGTCCGCCAGCAGGTGCGCGCCGCGGGCACCGCCCGCCGGGTCCTGCGCGGTGAGCGCGGCGAGGACGTCGTCGGGCACGTCGAAGCCCAGGTCCGTGAGGCGCCGCCGGGTCAGCTCGGCGAGGTCCGCGCCGGTCCAGGCGGGCAGACGCAGGTACTCGGCGAAGGTTCCGGCCAGGTCGACGCGGGTGAGCAGGAGTTCCATCAGGTGGGGTGCGCCGCCCGAGAGGACCAGTACGGCACCGTACGCGTCGCGGGCCGCCGCCGCCGCGGTCAGCGCGTCGGCCACCAGGTCCTGTTCGGTGTCCGGGCGGGACGCGAAGGCGGGGTCGGCCTCCAGCAGCAGCAGGCCGCCGGCCGCGCGGCGGAACAGGTGGGCGAGGAACGCGCGCGGCTGCGCGGCCCAGCGGGCGGGGACGGCGGAGAGCGGCGCGTGGGTGAGCGCGCCGGAGGCGACGACGCCGAGTTCGCCCAGGGCCCTGCCGTACGCGGCGGCCACGGCCCGGCGGCCGCTGCCGGGCGGCCCCTCCAGGACGACGTCCGCGAGGCCCGCGGTGCCCCGGCCCAGCTCGGCCAGGGTGTCCAGCCGGGCCGCCAGCGCGTCGCGCACCGGGCCGAGGCCGACGAGGGCGGTCAGGTGGCGGGCGGCGGGCGGCCGGGGTACGGCGGCGGCGGGAGCTGGCGCGGGGGGCGCCACCGGTGCGGGCGGGGCGGCACGAGACGCGGGGTCAGGGGCCGGGGCAGGCGGCGTGGGCCGGGGTGCCGGAGTGACGTCGGCGGCGGTGAGGAGGCTCAGTTCGCTGTCGTGGCCGGGCGGCCGGGTGGCCAGCCGGGACGCCTGGGCGCCGATCATCGTCTCGAAGACCTGGCGGGCGACGCGGCCGTTGCCGAAGGTCGGGCCCTTGGGGACGTGCTCGAAGTAGTGGGACAGCGCCGCCAGGGCGTCGTCGGACAGTTCGTAGAAGTGCTTGGCGCACAGCCCCCGGACGATGGTGACCAGTTCCGCGGGATCGTAGTTGGGGAACTCGACCGTGCGGGCGAACCGGGACGCCATACCGGGGTTGGAGGCGAGGAACCGGTCCATGTGCTCGGAGTAGCCGGCGGCGATGACCACGATCTCGTCGCGGTGGTCCTCCATCAGCTTCATCAGCGTCTCGACGGCCTCCTGGCCGAAGTCCGGTCCGGTGCCCCGGGACTGGTTGGTCAGGGTGTACGCCTCGTCGATGAACAGCACCCCGCCCAGCGCCCGGTGGAAGACCTCCGTGGTCTTGATGGCGGTCCCGCCGATGATCTGGGCGACCAGGTCGGCGCGGGCCACCTCGACGATGTGGCCCTGGCCGAGGATGCCGAGTTCGGCGAGGACCGCCCCGTACAGCCGGGCCACGGTCGTCTTGCCGGTGCCGGGCGGTCCGGCGAAGACCAGGTGGCGGCTCATCGGCGGCATCGGCAGGCCCATCTCGGTGCGCCGCTTGGTCATCTTGTTGAGATTGATCAGCCCGGTGACCTCCAGCTTGACGCTCTCCAGCCCGACCAGCGCCTCCAGTTCGGCCAGCGGCCCGGTCACCGGGCGGGAGACGTCCACGCCGTCCGCCGGTCCCGTGGCTCGCGGCCCGCCGCGGTCACCGGCACCCTCGGCCGGCCGGTCGCGGGCGTTGTCCTGGACCACGCAGTTGCTGAGGTCGGTACGGGCGTCGGGGTGGGCGTTGACGCCGTGGCCGCGCGCGCCGGTCATCCGGCATCCGACGGCGGTGAACGAACCGCCGGCCAGCACCCGCACGGCGTCCTCGGGCGAACCGGTGAACTCGGTGTCGTGCGCGGTCAGTTCGCCTTCCTCACCGACGACGGCAGCGCACTCGCGCAGGACGGAACCGGCCACGAACGCGCTCGCCGACCGGGTCAGCCCCAGTCCATGACCGCCGCCGACCGCGATCTCGGCGTCCCGCAGGGTCAGCCGGGCCCCGTCCTGGCCCCGTACCCCGGCGCCGGCGGTGCCGGTGACGGTGACGGTGAGCCGTTCCAGTTCGGCCGTACCGGAGTCGGCGGCCTGCACGGCGACGGTCGCGGCGTCCCGGACGGTGAGCCCGGTGGCCGTGACGGCGGTTCCCGCGCCGGTGACATGGAGCCCCACCGGAGCGCCGGTGATCTCGCAGTCCTCCAGGCGGGGCCGGGCACCCCCGGTGACCTGGACGCCGCTGCGGGCCGCGCCGCCGACCACGCAGCCGCGCAGGTGCGGGGCGGCGCCGTCGGCGATGTGCACGGACTGCCCGGCCGAGCCGGAGAAGTCGCAGTCGGTGAGCGTGGTCTCGCCCCGGCCGGTCAGGTACGCGTCCAGGGCGGCGCTGCCGGTCACGGTGAGCCGGAGCAGGGCGGCGCCCGCCTCCTGCTCCACGGCGACGGCCGGTTTGCCACTGCCGGTGATCACAGTGGCCTCGACGGTCGCCGTGGCGTTGCCGTTGACACAGACGCCGTTGCCCCGGGGGCGGTCCAGACGGCAGTCCCGTACGTCGAGACGGCCGTGCTCGGCGACCACGACCGCCGAGGAGCCGGCCTCGGTGATCTCGGTGTCGGCCAGCACGTTGCCGCCGCGCGAGGTGACCACCACACCCGCGCCGTGCGGGTTGGCCACCCGGCAACCGCGGGCAGCCAGCGTGCCCTCGTGCCAGACCAGTACCGCCGTCCACGCCTCGCCCTCGATCCGGCAGCCCTCCAGCGCCGTCTGCCCGCGCCGCAGATCCAGGACCGGGGCGTCCCGGTCGGCGCCCGACAGGACGAGCCCGGACATCTGGACCGCCTCGGCGTCGACCACGACCGTGCTGCCGGCGGACGCGTGCACCTGAACGGTCCCGGCGCCGTCCTCGGCGGCCAGGGTCACCGCCCGGACGACGGCCAGCGACTCCTCGTACCGGCCGGGGGCGACCGTGATCAGCGCCCCGTCCGCGGCCTCGGCCAAGGCCTGGGCGATCGTCCGGTGGGCGCCCGGGCGGTCCGGGGAGACCAGCAAGACCTGCCTGCTCACGGTGCGGCTCCTTCTGTGCGGTCCGCACGGTGGGTGACGATCAGTCCGGGCGGGTCGACGCTCTCGGCCGCGGGGTCGGTGCCGGCCCGCTCCAGGGCGTGCAGGATGTTCTCCAGGCCGTTGACGGCGATCTCGTCGAGTTTCGCCGTCACGCTGTCGGGGCCGTCGTGGGCGGCCTCCGACGGAGACAGCTCCCGCAGCAGTACGGCGGGGCCCCCGGCGCGCAGCACCCTGAAGGCGGTCCCCGGCAGGAACAGCACCCGGTCGGGGACGGCCGGGTCCAGCGAACTGGTCCGCCGGGCGGTCATGGACCAGATCAGCAGGTCCGTGGCGTCGCTGCCGCGCGGGCCCGGGTGCAGCGAGGTACGGGCGTGGCAGAAGGCCCACTCGGTCAGCACCCTGCCCTCGCGGTACCAGGCGCGCTCCGCCGCACCGAGCCTGGTGCGCAGCAGGGCCGGGCCCCGGTAGGAGGGCAGCCGGCGCAGTCCGGCCGTCACACAGCGGGCCAGCGGGACGTGCGGGCCGGCCGTGGCCGCGCGCACGGCCGCGTCGGCCCGGCGGGTGTCACCGGACAGGTACAGGCGTACGGCGACCAGTTCGGTCAGCACGTCCGCGGCCTCGCTCCGGGACCGGCCGCGCAGTCCCGGCGACTCCGACATCACCCGCGACACGGAACCGGCCAGGGCGTTGTACTGCTCGCTGAACGTCCGGCGCATCCAGTCCCGTTCCTGGGCGATCCCCCGCTCCGGCGGCAGCGCCCGTGCCGCGGCCCGCGGCACGGGCTGCACCTGTACGGCCCCCGGTGCCGCGGTCACCGCCGGCTCACCGGCCGGCTCACCCACCGGCTCGGGCACGTCGAGGTCGTCGGCGGCGTCGATGTCGTCGATGTCGTCGATGTCGTCGATCCCCGCGATCCCCGACTCGGGCGCCGCGGACTCCAGCCGCAACCGCGGTGCGGCAGGCGGCGCGAGGCGCTGCGCGGCGGCGGGGACGGGGGCGGGGGCGGGGGCGGGGGCGGGGGCGGGGGCGG